>CAYQQT010000267.1:0-2437 GCA_964419375.1 uncultured bacterium | reverse complement strand
GTTGCCGACGTCGTCGCCGCCGTAGATTGCCGCATCGCTGTTGAAGATCTCTTTCCACGTGCCGTCCGGCAGGCGTCCGCCCGTGGACTCGATCACGTAGCCGTGGTCGAAGGGCCGGTTGGCGAGCGTGCCGATCACGAGGGTGTCTTCGAGGCCGTCCGTGCGGCGGAAGGCGATCACGCGGTTGGCGTCGTGCGTGTAGAGGACGTCGATCCCGCGGGCGAGCAGTGACGGGCGGAGCCGGCGCATCTTGATGACGTCCTGGTAGAAGCGGAAGAGGAATCGGCCGGCGCCCTGCCGCTCGCCCACGAGGTCCTCCTTGTGCAGGGCGAAGTCGTCGTGTCGGAAGGGCTTGGCGGCGCCGATCTCCTCGCCCATGAGGAACATGGGCGTGCCGGCCGAGAGCACGCACATGCCGAAGGCGAAGCGGCAGCGCGCCTCGGCGTAGCGCCGCGTGGCGCCCACGAGCGGCGCGCCGTTCACCGCCACCACCATCGTGCGCGCCGTCTCCTCGCCGTTGCCGGCCTCGTCGTGGGATTCGGCGTAGGTGACCTTGCGCTCGCGGCTGCCCGTGAGAGCGCCGCCCATGGACCCCATGGCGAGCGGGCCGTCACCGCCGGCGCCCGCCGTGCGCAGCAGCCGCGCGTACTGGCTGCCCCGCTTTCCGTCGCCCACCAGGTGATGGCAGAAGTCCGAGTACCAGACGGTGTCGAAGCCGAGCCCGCCTTCGTTCGCCGGCTGCGTGAGGGCGGGCCAGCCGCTGTGGTCCTCGGCGATGACGAAGGCGCCCGGCTTGATCATCCCCACCGTGCGGGTGAGCTCGCGCAGCAGCTTCTGGCCGAACGCATTGGCGCTATCCACCGGCCGCCCGTCGGCATGGAGGCGGTTGTCCCGGTGGATGGACTCCACGAGGTCCACGCGCACGCCGTCGACGTGGAGCTCTTCGAGCAGCGCGGCCACGCTGCTCGTGAACATCCGGCGGACCTGCTCCTCCCAGTAGCGGGGCGCCCACCCGCTGGAGCCGTTGTCCACGTAGCCGCCGTCGGGGCTCGCGTAGTCGCTCGCCCGGCCTTCGTACCAGTAATAGATGTTCCGCTCCGGTGACGGCGCCGGATCGGCATCGAATCCCCACATGGCCCGCTCGGCGTCGACCGTGTAGTGGTTGAACACGACGTCCATGATCACCGCGATGCCGCGCCGGTGGCAGGCGCGCACGAAGTGGCAGAGCTGGTCGCGCCCGCCCGCGCTGGACTCGAGGGCGAAGAAGTGCGAGGTACCGTAGCCCCACTGCTGCGTGCCGTCGTACTCGAGGACGGGCAGCAGCTCGATCGCGTTCGCGCCGAGGTCGGCGACGTGGTCGAGAAGGGCGATGCCGTCGGCGAAGGTGCCGTGGTCCTGACGGGGGAAGCCGAGGGAGCCGATGTGCAGCTCGTAGATCACGAGGTCCTCGAGCCGCGCCGGCGGCAGCTGCCCGTGCGTGAGCTCGCCCGCCCAGAAGTCGTCGGCGGCCACGAGCGACCGCTGCGGCCACCCGGTGTCGTCGAAGTCGCGCGCGACGCGGTCGGGATCGACCACGATCGAGCAGCTCTTGACCCCGTCGAGGTCCTGGTACGGACCGTCGTACGCGCCGCCCCCGGGGTCATGAAACCCTCTGCCGATCTGGCGGCGCGAGTAGGGATCGGTGCGGTAGACGAGCCGGCCCTGGGCATCGGTGATCCGGAACATGTACGGCCGCTGCGCGAAGGCGTCGTAGTCGTCGAGCTCGGGCGTGGTGGCGACATCGGTGGCCCAGATGCCGGCCTCGGATCTGTGCAGCTCGATGGCGCCGTGGTGACCGACGGTGGTGTCGATGCCCTCGCCGTGATCGCCGATGTAGCCGCCGCGTCCGGTCACGCGATCGATGCGGCCGAAGACGACCTCCACCTTCTGCGCGTTCGGCGCCCACACGCTGAAGCGGATCGCGGGCCGGTCGCGCCCGGCGGGATGGAGCTTCTGCGCCCCCAGCGACCGGCACGTGGTGAGGTAATAATCCTCGTGCTGAGCGCCGCGAAGGGTGCCACGAAGTATGAAGGTCCGGTGGCGGGCGGTGGAGTGGCGGTCATTGAGCTCGGTGACGATGGCCCAGCGGTTGGCGCCCGCCGGGGCGTTGAGCAGCACGCCCCACCGGAACGTCGAGCCGATTTGCGAGTCGTCGAACGATCCCGTCGCCCGAAAGCCCCGGCCGCCGTCCTCCGTTCGGATGGCGCCCATCGCTTGCTCCGTCCACACGTCGGAATATCGGCCGGCCGCATCCCAGCTGCCGACAAGCCGGGCGTCGTGGAAGATCACGCGTGCAAGGCCCGTATGGTAGGTGAACTCGACGGGAACGCCGGCCATCCGGTGGCGCTACTTCTTGCCGGCCTGGGCCCTCTTCGGCGTGGGCGCCGCCTCCGTCCGC
>CAYQQT010000266.1:0-5826 GCA_964419375.1 uncultured bacterium | reverse complement strand
GCCCCCGCGTGTGCTCGGTGGCCACGAAGCGCTCGCCGTCGATGATGTAGATGGGGGACCTCGAAGGGCTCCCCAAGCCCCAAGCGCTCGGCAGCACCCCGGCAAAGCCGTGGCGCTCCTCGATATTGCGACATGCTCGCCCTACCGGCGGAGGAAGCGGTGGATGCCGTCGGCGTCCACCGTGCGCGCCACGCGGCCCTGGGCTTCCAGGTAGTGCAGGTGCGCGAGCGTCTCGCCGATGGCGAAGCCCAGCTGGTGGATGTCGAGCGCGCGGTCGAAGAGGACGGGCATGACCTGCGCCGCCGTCCTCGGCTCGCCGAGCGCGGTGAGCGCCAGCGCCAGCCGCTCGTCGTGGTGCACGCGCAGCGCGTCCAGACGCGCGGGCAGGCCGCGAAAGGGCAGGCCGTGGGAGGGCAGCACCAGCGTGTCCGCGTCCATGGGCTTGAAGCGCTCGAGCGACGCGAGGTAGAGGCGCAGCGGATCGCCGTGCGGCTGATCGGGCCACACGCTCACGTTCGTGGTGATCTTGGGCAGGATCTGGTCGGCGGAGATCAGCACGTCGCCGTCACGCGCGTGCAGGCACGCCTGCTCCGGGGAATGGCCGAAGGTGGTGAGCACGTCCCACTCCCGCCCGCCGATGGACAGCCGGTCGCCGTCGCGCAGGCAGCGGAAGTCGGGCGCCACCGACGGCACCACCCGCGTGTACTGGTTGGCGCGCCCGCGCAGCGATTGAAGACCTTCCTCGCCCACCCCGTGGCGCCGGTAGTAAGTCATCCGCTGTTCGATCGGCATCGCGCCCTTCGACGCCAGGCGCGCGGTGAGCCATTCGGCCTGCGTGCACCAGAGATCCACGCCGAAGCGCTCGACGATCCAGTGCGCGTTGCCCATGTGGTCGGGGTGGAAGTGCGTGACGACGACGCGGGTGATGGCCTTGCCGTCGAGCCCCTCGTCGAAGAGTCGCTCCCAGAGGGCGCGCGTGTCGCCGAGCCCGATGCCGGTGTCGACCACGGCCCAGCCGCCGTCGTCCTCGAGGAGCCAGAGGTTGATGTGGTCCAGGCGGAACGGCAGCGGCATGCGCAGCCAGCGCACGCCGGGGGCGACGTCGGCGGTGCCGCCCATCGCGGGCGGCGCCGGCCAGGGGTAGTCGATCACGCGCGCGGTGACCGGCGCAGCCGCTCCCAGATGCGCTCGGGGCGCAGCGGCATGTCGAGGTGCCGCACGCCGAACGGGCGCAGCGCGTCCACCACCGCATTGACGACCGCCGGCGTGGAGCCGATGGTCGCCGCCTCTCCGATGCCCTTGGCGCCGAGCGCGTTGAAGGGCGTGCGCGTCACCGTGTGGTCGGTCGTGAACAGCGGCAGATCGGTCGCGTGCGGGACCGCGTAGTCCATGAGCGAGCCCGTCACGAGCTGGCCGTCGGCGGCGTGCACGGCGTGCTCCCACAAGGCCTGCGCGATGCCCTGCGCGAGGCCGCCATGCACCTGGCCCGCCACGAGCGTGGGGCTGATGCGCACGCCACAGTCGTCCACCGAGATGTACTGCCGGACGGTGACGTGGCCGGTGTCGCGGTCGATCTCCACCACCGCCACGTGCGCGCCGAACGGGTAGACGAGCTGCACCGGCTTGAAGAAGTCCGTGGCCTCCAGACCGTGCTCCATGTCGCCGGGCGGGTTGCCATACGCGCGCTCCGCGATCTGCGCGAGCGTGACGCCGCTCGCGGGCGCGCCCTTGACCTGGTAGCGCCGGTCCTCGAGCACGACGTCGTCGGCGCTCGCCTCCAGCATGGCGGCCGCGATCCGCCGCGCCTTGTCCTGCACCTTCAGCGAGGCGTTGAGGATGGCGGTGCCGCCCACCGCCACGCTGCGGCTGCCGCCGGTGCCGTGGCCCATCGGGATGCTGGAGGTGTCGCCGTGGCGCACGACGACGCGGTCGAAGTCGACCCCGAGCGAGTCGGCGATGATCTGCGCGAACGTTGTCTCGTGGCCCTGGCCGTGGGCGGAGGTTCCCGTGTACGCGGTCACGGTGCCACCCGGCTCCACGCGTACCACCGCGCTCTCGAAGGGCCCGAAGCCGCACATCTCGACGTAGCACGCCGTCCCGATGCCGAGGAGCGGCCCGTTGCCGTCCAGACGCTTCTTCTGCTCGGCGCGCAGCTCGGCGTGGCGCGCGACCTCGAGCGCCTTGGTGAGGGCGCGGTCGTACTCGCCGCTGTCGTAGCGCTGGCCGGTGGGCGCCGCGTACGGGAAGGCGTCGGGCGGTATAAAATTGCGGCGCCGGATCTCTTCGGGCGTCTTACCGAGCTCGGCCGCCACGATGTCCACCAGCCGTTCGATGTAGTACGCGGCCTCAGGCCGCCCGGCGCCGCGGTAGGCGGCCACGGAGGTGGTGTTGGTCATCACGCACGTGGACTGGAGATCGACGTTCTCGATGCGGTACACGCCCACGGCCATGAAGAGCGTCAGGTCCGGGATGAAGGTGAAGATGGGATAGGCGCCGATGTTGGCGACCACCTTCACGCGCAGGGCGGTGATGCGCCCGTCGGCCTCCACCGCCGCTTCGACGTCCGTCACCTGGTCGCGCCCGTGCGTGGTGGCGAGCATGTGCTCCATGCGCGTCTCCACCCAGCGCATGGGGATGCGATACACGCGGGCGAGCGCCGCCACCACCGCGTCCTCCGGATAGACGCCGAACTTCACGCCGAAGCCGCCGCCCATCTCGGGCACGATCACGCGGATCAGGTTCTGGTCCATCGACAGCACGCCCGCGAGGTCGTTGCGGAAGCCGTGCGGCGCCTGGTTCGTGGCCCACACAATGATGCCGCCGGTGGCGCCGTCGGGCGCGGCCACCACCGCGCGCCCTTCCATCGGCACGCCCGCCAGGCGCTGGTTGACCATGCGCTGGCGGACGACACGGTGCGCGCGCGCGAAGGCGGCGTCGGGCTCGCCCGCAGTGATGCGGTTTTCGTGCTCGATGTTGCGGGGCGCGTCGTCGTGCAGCTGCGGCGCGCCCTCCGCCATGGCCGCGACGGGCTCGCTCACGGCGGGCAGCGGCTCCCAGTCCACGATCACGTCGGCGGCCGCGTCGACGGCGATCGCCTCCGATTCCGCCACCACCGCCGCCACCGCCTCGCCCACGTGGCGCACGCGGCCGATCGAAAGCGGGAAGTGCTTGCGCCCCTTGATCGTCTCGGCATCCGTGGAGCCACCTTCGCCGCCTCCTCCCGTGGGCAGGGGCTGGCAGTGCTTGCGGATGTCCGCGCCCGTGACCACTGCGCGTACGCCGGGCCGCTTGAGGGCGGCGGAGGGGTCGATGGACCGGATGCGCGCGTGCGCGTGGGGGCTGCGCACGAAGACCACGTGGTGCATGCCGGGCAGGGCCACGTCGGTGACGTAGGTGCCGGCGCCCTTGATGAGGCGCGGGTCCTCCTTGCGCTTGACCTCCGCGCCCATCAGTCGCGGGGTGGTGACGGGCGTGCTCATGCGCGCCTCCACCGGCCCAGCAGCCACAGCGTGAGGCCGGCGGCGGCGCCGAAGGCGAGGGCGGACAGCGGCGTCATGAGGACGCGGACGTTGTGCCCCTCCACCTCGCCCGCGAGGAGGACGCCGATGGAGCCCTCACTGACGTGCACGCTCTGCGCCTGCGCGATCCCGATGCCGCCCTGCGACACCTCCACCTCGTGCGCCTGCACGTGCATGGCGCCGCTCTGGCGGATGACGACGCGCTCGGCCTTCACGCTGCGCGCGGCGCCCTGGTGCACGATGACCTTGTCCGCCCTCACGTCACCCACGTCGCCCGTGCGCACGTCGGCGCCCTGCAGATCCTCGCTGTCTCGCATCGCGACCTCGTCAGGCTTTCGGGATCCGGTTCTTGAAGAAGGAGGCCTTGAGGGCGATCCTGCCCCCGCGGAAGGTGAACAGGTCGCAGCCGTAGACTTCGACGCGCGAGCCGTCGCCGGCCGTGGCCGTGAAGGTCCACTCCGAGCAGCCACGGTCGCCGGACACGAAGTGGCGCCCGTTGCCGAAGTGCGCGTCGGGGAACCGCTTGAAGACGGACGCAAAGCCCTCGCGCACCTGCTCGCGGCCCTCGAAGCGCTTGCCCCAGGGGTCGGGACCGGCCGTGGTCTCGAAGACGCAGTCGTCGGCCATGAACTCCATGAGCCCGTCGACGTCGTGACGGTTCCAGCCCTCGGCGAACGATTCCAGGAAAGCGACGGTCGGCATCAGCGTTCCTCCTCGTGGGTTGCCCGGCGGCGTGTCGTGCGCGCTCACTGAACCACGGCCCTCGCCGCGACGCAAGCCGCTTGCCTCAGCGCAATCCGGCGAGGACGCGCTCCAGGGTGTGGGCGGGCCGCTCCACGTGCAGGAAATGGCCGGCGCCGGCAATGGTGTCGACGGGGCAGCCGGCGGCCGCCAGCCGCCGCGCGTCGCCCTCGTCGACGTAGGGCGACAGCGCGCCGCGCACGCAGTGCATCGAGTAGGGGCGCGGCCCTTCCACGGCGGGCCACAGATCCTCGTCGCCGATGCGCGCGTGCAGCGCGGCGAGGGCGGCGCGGTCGATGCGCCAGCGAACGAGGTCGCCCTCGCGCGCGAGGTTGAGGAGCAGCCAGTCCGTGACCTCGTCCGCGAGGCCGGCGGCGCGGAAGGAGACGCGAAACTCCTCGCGCGAGCGCGCGACGTCGGGCGCGCGCACCAGCGCCTCCACCACCGCCGCCGTGTCACCCCCGGGCTTGAGGGGCGAGGGGGAGATGTCGAGCAGCGTGACGTGGGCGACGGCGGAGGGCTCCAGCATGCCGGCGCGCAGGGCGACGCGCCCGCCGAGCGAGTGGCCCACGAGCCGCACCGGCGGCGGAACGTCGAGCGCGCGCGCGGTGGCGAGCACGTCGCGGGCGAGGGTGGCGGTGTCGGCGCCCTCGGGGAGCGGCGGGGAGGCGCCGTGGCCCGTGAGATCGAGAGCGAGCACGGAGAGCGAGGGCTCGCGCTCGGCGAGGCCGCGCGCCAGCGAGGCCAGGTTGCGCGCGGAGCCGAGGAAGCCGTGCAGCAGAAGGACGGGGCACGACCCCTGTCCCGTCCGCACGTGGGCGAGGGAGCTCACACCTCCAGCACCATACGCGCGGGATCCTCGAGCAGGTTCTTGACGTGGACGAGGAACGTGACCGCCTGCTCGCCGTCGATGAGGCGGTGATCGTACGACAGCGCCACGTACATCATGGGACGGATGACCACCTGCCCGTCCACCGCCACCGGGCGCGGCTGGATCTTGTGCATGCCGAGGATCGCCGACTGGGGCGGGTTCAGCAGCGGGGTGGACAGCAGCGAGCCGAACACGCCGCCGTTGGTGATGGTGAAGGTGCCGCCGGCGAGGTCGTCGGGCGCCAGCTTGCCGTCGCGGGCTTTTTTCGCGCGCTCTCCGATGGCGCGCTCGAGCTCCGCGAGCGACATCGCGTCCGCGTCGCGGATGACCGGAACCACGAGCCCGCGCGGCGTGCTCACGGCGATGCCGAGGTGCACGCGCCGCTGGTAGACGATGTCCGTTCCCTCGATGCGGGCGTTGACGATCCGGATCTCCCGCAGCGCCATGACAGAGGCGCGCGCGAAGAGCGACATCAGCCCCAGGTCCACGTCGTACTTCTTCTTGAATCGCTCCCGGTACCGCGCCCGGAGGTCCATGAGCGCGCCCAGGTCCACCTCGTTGAAGGTGGTCAGGATCGCCGCCGTCTGCTGCGCCTCCACCAGCCGCGCCGCGATCGTGCGCCGCAGCTGGCTCATCGGCACGCGCTCGACGTCCTCGCCCGTGGCCGCCGCGGCAGGCTTCGCGGGCTTCGCCGTC
>CAYQQT010000265.1:0-5851 GCA_964419375.1 uncultured bacterium | reverse complement strand
CCACGTACACCGCGATGCGCAGCCGCCGGCCGAGGTGGCGGATGACGCTCAGGTAATGAGTGTGCACGCGGCTGAGCGTGTAGACGAGGACGAGGTCGTACGTCCTCACACCGCGTACTCGGCAGGGCGAAACTCGCCCGCGTGCGCGCGCATCCAGGCGATGGTGGCCGCCAGCCCCTCGTCGAGCGAGACCCGCGCCTGCCACCCCAGCTCCGCGCGCGCGCGCCCGGCGTCGCAGCGCAGCTCGCGCACCTCGCTGGCGGACGGGCGCACGCGGCGCTCGTCGGTGACGATGGGCAGCGAGGTGCCACACAGCGTCTGGATGCGCTCCGCCACCTCGCCGATGGTGACCGCCATGCCGGAGCCGATGTTGAGGACGTCCCCCGGGCGCGTGGCCGCCTCCGCCGCCGCCAGCATGCCGCCCGCGGTGTCCTCCACGAAGTTGAAGTCGCGCAGCGGGCTCACGGCGCCGAGCCGGATCTCGCGGGCCCACAGCGCCTGCGCGATGATGGTGGGGATCACCGCGCGCGCGGACTGGCGGGGGCCGTAGGTGTTGAAGGGCCGCACCACCACCACCGGCAGCTCGAAGCTGAGGCCGTAGCTCTGCGCGAGCTTCTCGGCGCCGATCTTCGTGGCCGCGTACGGCGACTGCGCCTGCAGCGGATGCTGCTCGTCGATGGGCGTGTAGCGCGCGCTGCCGTACACCTCGGAGGTGGATACGCAGACCACCTTCGTGCCTGTGCACGCGCGCGCGGCCTCCAGCACGTTCAGGGTGCCCACCACGTTGGTGGCCACGTACTGCTGCGGCGCCACGTACGAGTACGGGATGCCGATGAGGGCCGCGAGGTGAAACACCGTCGCGCACCCGCGCACCGAGGCCAGCACGGCGCCGGGGTCCTGCACGTCGAGATGGACGCGCTCCACGTCGTTCAACACGTCGCCCGGCACGTCACGCAGGTTGCCGATGTCGGCGCGCGAGCCGTAGCGAAGGAGCGCGCGCACCTGCCAGCCCTCGCGCACGAGGCGCTCCACGAGATGGCTGCCGATGAAGCCGCCCGCCCCCGTCACCAGCGCGCGGCCCTTAGCCATCGGCGCCGGCCTCCGCCGTGAAGTCCGCCGCCGCGCGGCGGTAGTCCGCCTGCGTGCCGATGTCCACCCACTTCTCGCGCAGGGGGAAGCACGCCACCTTGCCGCCCGCCGCGATGAGGCGGTTGACGAGGTCCGGCATGTCGAGCGAGGCGCCGGGGTCGACGCGGTCGAGCGCGCCCGGCTCCACGACGTAGATGCCGGCGTTGACGTGGTACGACGTCGAGGGCTTCTCACGGATGTCGGTCACCTGGCCGTCGCGCAGCGCGACGACGCCGAAGGGCACCTCCATCGCGTACTCCTTGACGCACACCGTGAGATCGCCCTTGTGGGCGGCGTGGAAGTCCACCAGCCGCTCGAAGCTCAGCTCGGTGAGGAGATCGCCGTTGATGGTGACGAACGGCCCCGAGGGGCGCGGCGAGAGCAGGAAGAGGGCGCCCGCGGTACCGCGCTCCTCCGCCTCGCGCACGTAGCGGATGGACACGCCCCAGCGCTCCCCGGTGCCGAAGTGGTGCTCGATGACGTCACCCTTGTAGTGGAGGGCGAGCGTCAGGCGCGTGAACCCCTGACGGCGCAGCCGCTCCACGAGGATCTCCAGCAGCGGGCGCCCCCCCAGCGGCAGCATCGGCTTGGGCACGTCGTCGGTGAGCGGGCGCAGCCGCCGCCCCCGCCCTCCCGCCATGATCACGACTTCGGTGTCGCGCTCGGCGGCGGTGGTCGTGAGGTCCTTGAGGATCTCGACGCCCATCACGCGGCCCGCGAAATCCACCACGGGGATCTGCCGCACGCCCGTGCGGTGCATCACCTCCAGGAGGTCCTCGCGCGAGGTGTCCGGCGTGGCCACGGAGGGCTCGCGGCACATGATCGTCTCCACCGCGTCCTCCAGCTTCATCGCGCGCAGCAGCCCCTTGCGCACGTCCACGTCGGTCACGATGCCGAGGAGGCGGCGGTTACCGTCGCACACGAGCGCGAGGCCGAGCTGGCCGGCGTCGATGACGGCGATCGCCTGCGCCACCGGCGTTGTCGGAGAGACGAGGACGGGCTCAGCCGATCGCACCGGTCTGCATCTCCCACATGCGCGCGAAGGCGCCTCCCGGGCGGTGGACGAGCGTGTCCCAGTCGCCTTCCTCCACCACGCGTCCCTCGTCGAGCACCACGAGGCGATCGACCGCGCGCAGGGTGGAGAGGCGGTGGGCGATCACGATCACGGTGCGGTCTTTGCTGAGGACGTCGATGGCGTCCTGCACGAGCGCCTCCGACTCCGAGTCGAGCGCGGAGGTGGCCTCGTCGAGGATGAGCAGCTCCGGATCTTTAAGAAAGACCTGCGCGATGTTCAGCCGCTGGCGCTGGCCGCCGGAGAGCTTGACGCCACGGTCGCCCACCACGCTGTCGTAGCCGCCGGGCAATTGCGCGATGAACTCGTGCGCGTGCGCCAGCCGCGCCGCCGCCACGATCTCCTCGTGCGAGGCGCCCGGCCGCCCCATCGCGATGTTGTCGCGCGCGGTGGCGTTGAAGACGAAGACATCCTGGCTCAAAAGGCCGATGCGGCTGCGCAGGAAGTCGAGGCGCAGGTCGCGCAGGTCGGTGCCGTCGGCGAGGATGCGCCCGCGCGCGGGGTCGTACAGCCGCGGGAGCAGGTTCACGAACGACGTCTTGCCCGCCCCCGAGGCGCCCACGATGCCCACGCGCTCGCCGCGCGCGATGCGCAGTGACACGCCGCGCAGGATCCCGGGGCGCCGCTCGTAGTCCAGCCACACGTCGTCGAAGACGAGGGCGTCCGACACGAGCCGCTCCCGCGTCACCACACCGCCCCGCTCCCGCGCCACGGCGTCCTGCTCCAGGAAGGCGGCTACCGCGTCGATGCCGGCCAGCTTTTCGTTCATGATCCCGTACTCGCGGGCGGCGGCGGCGGCGGCGGGGATCATCGCCGTCGCCACGAACAGGAAGAGGGCCACGCTCGCGGGCGCGGGCGCCTGCGGCAGCGCGGCGGCCACCACGATGATGAGCGTGACCGCCATCAGCCCGAACGCCCGCATCATGGTGGACTGGCCGTTGACGAGGATGGACACGCGCCCGAGGAGGCGAATCGACCGGTCCGCTGCGCGCTCGAAGCGCGCCCGCATGCCGTCGCCGGCGCCGAGCAGCTTGACGTCGCGGATGCCGTAGAGCGCCTCCTGGGTCACCGCCATGAGGTCGTTGCGGCTGGCGAGGGCCGCCTTCGACCACCGCTTGTTGAGCCCGTTGAGCCGGTTGGCGGCCGCCCACGCCGTCACCCCCGTGGCGAGGAAGACCACGGTAAGAGGCACGGAGATCATCAGCATGAAGACCGCGTGCACGAGGACCTGGCACAGGTTGCCCACCAGCGTCACGAGCTCCTTCATGACGGAGTGATTGGCGCGCACCTCGACGATCACGAGCTGGCCGAGCTGGCTGCGCCGCGTCTCGTCGTGGAAGTCCATCCGGTAGGCGAGCATCCGCTCGAAGCAGAGCGACTGCAGGTGGACCATGAAGCGGTTCAAGAAGCGCGTGTTGACGGCGAGCGCGCCCAGCGCCACCAGGCTGCCCGCCACCATGGAGCCGGCGGTGAGCACGAACCCCACGAGCACGCGGCGCTCGGGCGGCACGGCCTCCAGCCAGCGGCCGGCGAGCGTGAAGAGCGCGGAGCCGCCGAAGGCGCCCCACGAGCCCTGCGCGTGGTCCACGACGCTCTTGATGAGGGCGGAGGCGGCCAGGAAGGTCACGATGTCCCACAGGGCGGTGGCCACCGTGATTGTGAACGTAAACCAGAAGAAGCGGCGGTGCGGGCCGAGCAGCCGGTAGAGATGGGGCAACCGGCGGAGGACGTTCACGCGGACGCCGCCTTCTTGCGGAAGACGGCGAGGCTGCCCGCCTGGAAGAGCTTGGCGTGATGGGGCGCCACGAGCTCGTCCACCGCGCGCCGCACGCCGTCCTTGCTTGGTTTGTAATCGTGGAAGGCGAACACGCCGCCCTCGCGGACGAACGTCACGAAGTTTCGGACGTCGCGCACCACCGCTTCATAGCTGTGGTCCCCGTCGATGTACAGAAAATCGATGGGCCGGGTCCACTCCGCCACTGCCGCCTCTGATGTCTTCTTGATTTTCTGGATGGTCGCGCCCGCGCCCCAGTCCGCCACGTTGGCGTCGAAGAGGGATTCGTAATTGCGCTGGTAACGCGGGCCCTCGGCCGAGAAGGGCTCGATGGCGAACACGCGCGCGCCCGCCGCCCGCCGCGCCGCCGTGCGCGCGATGACCACGGTGGATCCGCCGCAGTAGCTGCCGATCTCCACCACGCACAGCGCGGGCGGCGTGATTGACCGCAGCGCGCGTACCAGACCGTGGATCTCGACGTCGTCCATGGCCACCTCGCCGTGGCGCACGCGGCCGCGATAGGCGGGCGGCCGCAGCCCGAGCGCGCGCAGCACGGGCCGCCCCAGCCGTTTGAGCGCGCCCACGCTACTCATCCCACCCGAAGGCGGGGAGGCGCGGGCACACCACGCTCGAGGCGTCGCCCATCGCCAGCTCGATCCCGCGTGGCCGCAGGTGCAGCTCGTGGAGCGCGTAGAGGTACTCGTCGAAGGGACGGTACTTGTTGCCGACGGCGATCATGGAGGGGAAGGCGGAGACGTTCTGCACGCCCAGCCGCGTGCGCTGCCCGCGGCGGTGCTCCTCGGCGTAGCCGCGCATCTCCGGCAGGTCGTCGAAGAAGTGGGCGACGGTATGGAGATCGACGCCGAGGAGGACGAGGCGGCGGTAGCCCAGCCGCAGCGCCAGGTGCAGCACCACGGACATCGTCCCGCGGTAGACGGCGCTGCGCTCGAAGTCCTCCGCCCGGAAGGGCCGGTCCTTCTCGAGCCGGATGACGGGCGGGTACGGGTACACGCACACCGTCGGAGGCTCGGGGAACATCTCCGGCGCGGTACGGGGATGGATGCCGCGCCGCGGCTGCTTGTGCGACACGAACCACACGGTGTCGCGCAGCCGCCGCCGGCGGGGCGCGAGCACCTCCGCCACGAGCCGCCGCAGCCACGCCTGCTTGCCGTCCTCCATGATGTGGAAGGTGGGCACGAAGTCGAGCAGGAACGAGAAGTTGATGCCGAACGAATCGTGGCGCGCCACCTGCTTCCACTGCCCGTCGCTCACGCGCGCGACGGACGGTCCGCTGCCGAGAATGAAGATGGTGTCGGACGATCGCCGCCGCGCCGCCTCTTCGAGCCCGATCACCGTCCACTCGCCGCCGCGGTGGCGCCACGCCGCGCGCGCCCGCTGCGGCCACGTCAGATAGCGCTTGCGACGCTCCGCGCGCCGCGTCTGCACCCACCGGTACAGCTCACGCGCCCAGCGTGGCGCCCGGCGCCTCACTTCTCGAACACCCAGTACGTGACGTCACCCCACCCCTCGGCGCGCGACAGGAAGCCGGTCGTGTCCAGCCGCAGGCCGGGGATCACCTCGCGGTAGAGAGCGCCGAAGTCACGCTTGAAGAGCGACCCCGGCTGCCCGCGGTAGTCCACCTCGGTGAGCGCGTGCGCGTAGTACTCCGCGCATAGCACGTAGCGGCGCGCGCACCGCGCGATCTCGCGCATGGCCTCCGTCACCGTGTGCGGTGATTGATGGATGAGCACGCCCACCGTGGCCACCATGTCGAAGCTCTCGTCGGCGAACGGCAGGTGGAGCGCGGACGCCGCCACGCCGGCGATCCAGCCGAGGTTCGCCCCCAGGTTGCAGCCGACCTCGAGCACGCTGCCGCA
>CAYQQT010000264.1:0-5855 GCA_964419375.1 uncultured bacterium | reverse complement strand
GCTCGTGTACTGGACGCACTGGGAGCAGAATCCCGAGTTCAACAAGTGGTACGAGACGAAGGGCAAGGAGTTCGCGAAAAAATCCGGGTACGACGTTGAGGTCGTAACGATTCCCTATCAAGGCTACGAAGCGAAATATCTCGCCGCCCTCATCGGCAAGAGCGGCGCGCCGGACATCTTCCTGGGGATGACGCACCAGTGGTGCGGGCAGTACGACTTCTGCGACAAGATGCCTGCCGATCTCGAGAAGACGTGGCAGGGCGCGCTGCCGAAGTACATGATCCCGTGGGGGCAGTGGAAGAACGCCACGTACGGCATCCCCATCGAGCACGGCAACTTTCAGCAGATGTACCTCAACGCTGACCTCTTCAAGAAGGCCGGCCTCAATCCCGACAAGCCGCCCGCGAAGCTCGACGAGTGGCTGGAGGCGATGAAGAAGCTGACGGTGCTCGACGCCAAGGGCGAGCCCACGCAGGTCGGCTTCGCCATCCGCCACAAGGGGCATCCCGTCGGCATCACCGACAAGTTCCTGCCCTTCGCGCACGCCTACGGCGCCAAGCTCATCAGTCCCGCGCACGACCGCGCCACCGGGTTCGCCAACGGCCCCGAGATGGTGGAGGCGCTCACCTTCTTCGGCGATCTCGTCAACAAGCACAAGGTGGCGAGCACCTCCCTCGGCAATCCCGAGGACGCCTTCGGCCAGAAGCGCGCCGCCGTCATCTTCCGCGAGTCGTGGTACTTCGGCTGGCTGAAGAAGAACGCCCCCGATCTGAGTTTCCGGGTGGTGGCGCTGCCATGCGGCAAGGCGTGCCCGGGCGCGGGCAACCTCTTCCCGTGGAGCAACCTCGTCTACAAGAACAGCCCCAACAAGCAGGTGGCGTGGGACTTCCTGCGCTTCATCAGCAACGCGAAAGACGATCTCGAGCAGCACCAGCTGCAGGGCATCCTGCCCGTATGGACGGTCAATCTCGATTCTCCCTACGTGAAGGCGCGGCCGGATTACCAGTCCACGAAGGAGATGCTGAGCCAGCCGGTGCCGCCGAACTATTACCATCCGAAATCGAACGAGCTCGCGACGGCGTTCGGTGAAGCCGTCGTCAGCGTGATCTACGGCAAGACGCAGCCCAAGGCCGCGCTCGACGAGGCGGCCGGCAAGATGGATCGGATCCTCAAGGACTGACGCTGGGCTACTGGGCGCGCCAGCGGCGGGCAGGGCTGTGGTTCGTCCTGCCCGCCGTGGCGTACTTCTCGCTCGTCTTCTTCATCCCCCTCGTGGAGTCGGTCATCCAGTCCTTCTACCGGACGGTGCCCGGCGGCGCGAGCCAGTTCGTGGGCACGCGCCTCTACGAGAAGGTGCTCACCGACCCCACCTTCTGGCGCGCCGTGCGCAACACGGTCACGCTGCTGCTCATGTCGGTGCCGGCGACGGTGGTCCTGTCGCTGGCCGTCGCGCTGGGGCTGGCGCGCATCACGCGCCTGCGCTGGCGCAACGCGTGGGCCGCCATGTACTTCCTGCCCTTCTCCGTGTCGCTGGTGGCGGCCGCCCTCGTCTGGCAGTGGATCTACGACCCCGTGTACGGGTTGGCGAACTACGCGCTGGGGCTCGTCGGCATCGGGCCGCAGAAGTGGCTGCAGAGCCTGGACCAGGTGCTGCCCTCCATCGCGGTCGTCAACGTGTGGGCGCGCATGGGCTTCGACACCATGATCTTCCTCGCCGCCCTGCAGTCGGTGCCCGCGGAGTACTACGATGCGGCGGCCATTGACGGCGCCGGCGCGTGGCGGCGCCTCGTGCACGTGACGCTGCCGCTGCTCAACGCGCAAATTCTCATGGTGTGCATCCTCGAGCTGATCTTCAACTTCAAGGTCTTCGACCAGGTGTACGCCACCACGCAGGGCGGCCCCGCCGGCGCCAGCCAGACGATCATCCCGCTCCTGTACGACACCGCCTTCAAGTTCTTCCGGCTCGGCGACGCCTCCGTGATGGCGGTCTTCGTCTTCGTGGTTCTCCTCGTCACCACGCTCGTGCAATGGCGCGTCTTCCGCAAGCCGGTCGAGTACTAGTTGGATGGGGGGCCTTGAAGGGCCCCCCAAGCCCCCCGGCGCTCGGCAGCGCCCCGGCAAGCCCTGGCGCTCCTCGATATTCCGACAGGCTCCTAGCCGGGCGCGCGCTGCCGATGGCGCTGGTGGCGCTCGGCGCCCTCATCGTCTTCTTCCCGCTCTTCTGGGTCGCGCTCACCTCGCTGAAGACGGCGCCGGAGATCCAGCGCGTGCCCCTGCAGTTCGCGCCCGACCGGTGGCTGAACCTGGACAACTACCGGGAGGTCTTCAGGAAGGAGCCCTTCGGGCGCTTCCTGCTCAACAGCGCGTTGATCGCGTCCGTGTCCGCCGTCAGCAGCGCCGTCGTGTCCGCCCTCGCCGGCTACGGCTTCGCGAAGTTCCGCTTCCGCGGGCGCGACGTCCTCTTCTTCGGGATCATCGGCATCCTCATGGTGCCCTTCCAGTCGGTGGTGGTGCCGCTCTACCTGTGGGTGAGCCGGCTCGGCCTCCTCGACACCTACCTGGGGATCCTGGCCCCCGACCTCGTGAGCGTCTTCGGCGTCTTCCTCATGCGGCAGACGATCGAAGTCATCCCGAGCGAGTACGCCGACGCTGCGCGCATCGACGGGTGCGGGGAGTGGGCGATCTTCCAGCGCATCATCCTGCCCTCGGTGAAGCCGGCGCTGGCCACCCTTGTCATCATCAAGTTCATGTGGACGTGGAACGAGCTCTTCTGGCCGCTCATCGTGGTGAACTCGCCCAGCATGAAGACGGTCACCATGGGCCTCATCGGCTTCACCAACATGTACTTCATCGAGTACAACCTGGTGACGGCGGCCGCCATGCTCAGCATCCTGCCCATCCTCGTGATCTTCCTCACGCTGCAGAAGTGGGTGGTGCGGGCGGCCGTCATGAGCGGTCTGAAAGGGTAGGTGGCTCGTGAAGCTCGTCGTATTCCCGAAGATGGATGACGCGTGGGCGCGCCGGGTGGCGGAGGCGGCGCCCACGCTGACCATCGTGCAATGCGGCTCGGAGGCGCAGGCCGCGGCCACGCTTGCCGACGCGGAGGCGTTCTACGGCACGATGACGCCCGCGCTGCTCGCCGCCGCCACGCGGCTGCGCTGGATCCAGGCGCCCGTGGCCGGGCTCGAGCGCTACATGTTCCCCGAGCTCGCCGCTCACCCCGCCGTGCTCACCAACATGCGCGGCGTCTACGCCGACATGGTGCCCGAGCACGTCTTCGCCCTCGTGCTGGCGCTCGCCCGCGGCATGCACCGCTACGCGTGGCTCCAGCGCGAGCGAAAGTGGCTGAAGCAGGAGATCGTCATCCTCGCCGGCAAGACGATGGGCGTGGTGGGGCTGGGCTCCATCGGCGGCGGCGTGGCCGACCGTGCGGTGGCCTTCGGCATGCGTGTGATCGCCGTGGACCCGAAGGCGGAGCGCCATCCCGGTGTCGAGCGCGTGCTGCGCCCCCACCGGTTGCACGAGCTGCTCGCTGAGTCCGACGTCGTCGTCATCGCCGCTCCGCACACGCCGGAGACGGAGAAGATGATCCGGCGCCGGGAGCTGCAGGCCATGAAGCGCACCGCGTACCTGGTCAACGTGGGGCGCGGCGTCATCGTCGACCTGCGCGATCTCACGGACGCGCTCGCCGCAGGCGAGATCGCGGGCGCGGGGCTCGACGTCTTCGAGGTGGAGCCGCTGCCGACCGACCATCCGCTGTGGGGGATGGACAACGTCGTCATCACGCCGCACGCCGCCACGGAGACGCCCGAGCTCCCGGACCGCTGGCTCGGCGTCCTCGCCGACAACGCAGCCCGCTTCGCCCGCGGCGAGCCCCTACAAAACGTCGTCGACAAGCAGCGCTGGTACTGAACCACCTTCGCGGCACACCACCGCGCGTTATGCTGTGGGAGTGCCGAGGAGCGCCACGGCTTCGCCGGGGCGCTGCCGAGCGTTGGGGGGCTTGGGGGGCCCGGTCGAGGCCCCCCATATAGTCGATCGATCGCGCTGCCGAGCGATGGGGGATTGGGGGCCCTTCGAGGCCCCCATCAAGGAGGAGACATGCCTGCCACACTGCGCCTGCCGCGCGCCGACGGAAGCCTGACGTCCTACACCCTCACCGGACAGCCGGCCATCACCGCGCCCGCGGGCCCGATCAAGAGTCGCGTCGCCTTCGCGGCCGTGCACATCGTGGCCGACCCCCGGGCGGCGATCAATCCGACGCTGGAGGTGGCCCTCGACTGGGACGCCACCCTTGCGTACCGGCGCTACCTCTACTCGCTCGGCCTCGCCGTCTCGGAGGCGATGGACACCTCGCAGCGCGGCATGGGATTTCCGTGGAAGGACGCCAAGGAGCTGATCAAGCGCGCGGTGGCGGACGCGAAGACGATTCCGGGGGCGGTGATCGCCTCCGGCGCCGGCACCGACGACCTGCTGCCGTCGTCGAAGGTCACCGTTGCGGACGTGGAGGCGTCGTACGAGGACTCTTGCGGGTACATCGAGTCCGTGGGCGGACGCATCATCCTGATGGCCAGCCGCGCGCTCGCCGCGTGCGCCAAGAGCCCCGATGACTACGTGAAGGTGTACGCGCGCATCCTGGGGCAGGTGAAGGAGCCCGTGATCATCCACTGGCTGGGCGAGATGTTCGATCCCGCCCTCGCCGGCTACTGGGGCTCGCCCGACCTCGACCGCGCCGCCGACACGCTCGTCGCCATCGTCAACGACCACGCGGCGAAGATCGACGGCGTGAAGATCTCGCTGCTCGATCAGAAGCGCGAGATCGCCATGCGCCGCCGCTTCCCGAAGTCGGTGCGCATGTACACCGGCGACGACTTCGACTACCCGACCACGATCGGCGGCGACGCCCAGGGCTACAGCGACGCGCTCCTCGGCATCTTCGACGTCATCGCGCCCGCCGCCTCCGCCGCCCTCAAGGCGCTCGACGCCGGCGACCGCGCGCGCTTCGACGCCATCCTCGCTCCCACGCTGCCGCTCTCACGCCACGTCTTCGGCGCGCCCACCCGCTTCTACAAGACCGGCGTCGTCTTCGCCGCCTACCTCAACGGCCACCAGTCCCACTTCCGCATGGTGGCCGGCATGGAAAGCGCGCGCTCCGTCGTGCACCTTGCCGAGCAGTTCGTCCTCATGGACAAGGCCGCCCTGCTCCGCGATCCGGATCTCGCCGCTGGCCGCATGCGCCACGTGCTCGCGCTGGCCGGGATCGAGTAACTCCAAACTCGGCGAGGCGGCTGTCGGAACATCGAGGAGCGCCACGGCTTTGCCGGGGCGCTGCCGAGCGCCGGGGGGCTTGGGGGGCCCTTCGAGGCCCCCCATCAACAGCCAGACGCGAAGTCGGCGAACGCGGGCACGGTCGGGATCATGCCGCTGTCACGGAGCGCGGTGCTGACACGCCGGTAGTCGTCGGGCTGCAGGCGCCCCAGGCGCGCCGATCCATCAGCCGGCCAGATGAGGTCGCGCATGCGGTCGAGCATCCATTGCTGATGGGCCCGGTTTCGGGACAGCCCCGCCTCCTCCATGCGCCGCAGGACGATGTCGAGCGCCTGCTGTGGCGCCGCGAACGCTTCGTACCAGCCTTCGATGGATGCGCGCACGAACGCGCACGTGAGCGCGGGGTCGCGGCGGACGGTGGACTCCAGTGCGTAGAGCCCGTCCTCGGGGTAGTTGAGGCCGTGCTCGTGGAAGAAGATCGTGGTGAGCTCGGCGGCCGGCGCAGACCAGGCAGAGCAGCAGCGCGGCAGCGAGCGGCAGGCGCGCGGTCATCTCAGAGGACGTGCAGGAAGGGGCGGGCGGTGAGC
>CAYQQT010000263.1:0-5872 GCA_964419375.1 uncultured bacterium | reverse complement strand
TCCGCGCCCGCCCCCCGCACGTTCCGCCACGCCGCGCGCCCCGCCCCCCGTGCCGGCACCACCAGGGTCACGTCGTGACCGCGCTCCGCGAGCCGATCCGCATACGTGAGAATGGCGCGCACCCCACCCGCGATCCGCAGGTGCGGAGACAGAAACGTGATCTTCAACGCCGGCTAGATTGCCATCGAAACGGTTCCGGTCTTGCGGTAGGCCGCGGGATCCAGCATCACGTTCACGCACCACACCTCGTCCGAGTCGACGGCGCGGGTGAGCGCGGGAGCGATGTCACCGGGCTCGGTGACGACCACGCCCCGGCCGCCGACGGCTTCCGTCATGAGGTCGAATCGCGTGTACGGCAGCGACGTGGCCACCGCGCGCGCCTGCCCGTAGAGCGCGAGTTGCGGGTTCCGGATCTGGCCCCAGCCGCCGTCGTTACCGACGACGACGGTGAGCGGCAGCCCGAAGCGGACGGCCGTCTCGATCTCCATGAAATTCAGTCCGAGGGCGCCGTCCCCCGCGATGAGGAGCACGCGCTGCTCGGGACGCAGGAGCTTGGCGGTGAGGGCGAAGGAAGGCCCCACCCCGAGGCAGCCGAGCGGCCCCGGGTCGAGCCACTGCCCCGGCCGGTGCAGCGGCACCACCTTCGACGCGCAGCCCACGACGTCGCCGCCGTCGCCGACGATCGTGGTCTCGGGCGTGATCACGCGCGCGATCTCCGCCGCGAGCCGGTAGTGGGAGATCGGCACCTCGCTGGAGGCGCAGAACGCCTCCAGCGTGTGCCGGCTCTCGGTCTCACGCGCGCGCAGCCACGTGAGCCACGGCGCGGCGCGGGCGGCGGTGGCGCGCGGCACGATCTCGGTGAGCTGGCGGAGCGCGACGTCGAGGTCGGCGCTAAGGCCGAGCGCGAGCGGGCGGTTGCGGCCGAGCTCCGCGGGATCTCCGTCGATCATCACGACGCTGGCGTCCTCGGCGAACGTGGGCGGGCGGCCGTAGCCGAGCCGAAAGTCCAGGGGCGCGCCCAGCACCAGCACGAGATCCGCGCCGCCGAGCGCCATGCCGCGCGAGTGCGCGAAGGCGTTCGGATGCGCGGTGGGCAGCGCCCCGCGGCCGGCACCGTTCATGAAGACGGGCACGCCCGCGCGTTCCGCGAAGGCGGCGAGCGATTTCGAGGCGTCGTCCCAGTACACGCCGCCGCCCGCGATCACGACCGGCCGTTGCGACGTCGCCAGCAGCCCCTCCAGACGCGTGAGCCCATCGGCGTCGACGGCGGCGCGCGGCCGGTGCACGTAGCGCTGCGGAATCGGCGCCAGCCGGTCCTCGATCGAGGTCATCAGCAGGTCGACGGGGATCTCGACGAAGACGGGCCCCGGCCGTCCCGAGAGCGCGGTGCGGATGGCGGTCGTGAGTACCTCCGGGATCTGGCGCGTCTCCGGCACCGTCCAGGACCCTTTCGTGATGGGGCGCAGGAGCGCCACCTGCTCCATCTCCTGCAGCGCGCCGAGGCCGCGCAGACCGAGGGGCGCGGCGCCGCCGATGAGCAGCAGGGGGCTGCGCGCCGCGTACGCATTGGCCACGCCCGTCACGGCGTCGGTGACGCCCGGCCCCGGCGCCACCATCGCCACGCCGACGTTGCGCGTCAGCCTCGCGTACGCGTCGGCAGCGTGCGCGGCCGCCTGCTCGTGGCGGACGTCGATGACGCCGATGCCTTCGTCCAGGCAGCCCTCGTAGACAGGCAGGATGTGGCCCCCGCACAGCGTGAAGACGTGGCCCACGCCCGCTTGCTTCAGCACGCGCGCCACGAGCCCGCCTCCGGTCAGCTCCGCCATCGTCCTCTCCCCGTCACCAGAACTTCTCCCATTTCACCGCCCGGCGCTCGAGCCCCTTGGCCATGAGCACCTCGCGCACGCGGCGGATGGTCGCCTCCCCGCCCGCCACGTAGGCGACGAGCCCGTCGACGCCGCTCACCAGCGACTCGACGGTGGAGGCCACGTCCCCCACCGTCACCGGATGATACGAAAATCCCGGGTACCGGCGCGCGAGCGAGCGCAGCTCGCGATCGTAGAGGGGCGCCGGGCCCGCGCCGTAGACGAGCGTGGCGGAGCGGCCGAAGCCCGTGGCGTAGAGGTGGGTGAGGATGGAGCGCACGGGCACGACGCCGATCTCTTCGGCCACGAAGAGCGGACGACGTGGATCCGTGCGCGCGAAGACGAAGCCGCCCAGGGGCCCCTTGAAGACCACCTCCGCGCCGGGGGCGAGCGCGCGGAACCAGGCGGAGCCGATGCCGCCCGGCGCCACGTCGGCGCACAGCGTGATGACGCGCGGCACGTGCGGCGGGGACGCGATCGAGTACGCGCGCACGATCTTGGGGCCGAAGGGCACGGAGACCCATTGTCCCGCCTCGAACGCGAGCGCCTCGGGCACCTGCATGCGGAGGTCGGCCTCGAGGACGTCCGGCGCCGGCGCGCGCACGGCGAGCACGCAAGCACGGCACTCGCGCGGCGGCGCCATCGCTCAGCGGAAGCGGGGCAGGATGTCGGCGGCGATGCGCTCGAGCTGCTCGCGCTCGTCCTGCGGCTCGCCGATGGCATTCATCACGAAATAGTTGCACCCGGCGGCGCGGAACTTCTCGAGCTGCTCGGCGCACTGGGCCGGGGTGCCGATGATGCCGTACTTGCCCGCGAGGGGACCGAAGTCCTGCGCGTAGCGGACGCTCAGGGATTTCACCCACGCCGCCTTCGCGCTCTCGTAGTCGCGGCCCACGGTGATGAAGGTCAGGTGCGCGGCCGCGAAGCCGTCCAGGGAGCGTCCGGCCTCGGCGGCGGCGGCGCGGATCTTGTCGAGGCTCTGGGCGTAGCGCTCGGGCTGCACGACGTAGGACACCCAGCCGTCGCCCTGCCGCCCTGCCCGCGCGAGGGCCGCGTCGGAGCGGCCGCCCACCCAGATGGGCGGCATCGGCTTCTGCACGGGCTTGGGATCGATCGACACGCTGCTGAAGCGCGTGAAGCGCCCGTCGAAGGAGGCGGGCGTGTCGCGCCACAGCGTGCGCACGACGTCGATGCCTTCCGTCACGCGCGCGCCGCGCTCGCGGTGCGGCACCCCGCACAGCTCGAACTCCTTGGGGTTCTCACCGCCCACGCCCACGCCGAAGATGAGCCGGCCGTTCGACAGCACGTCCACCGAGGCCGCCGCCTTGGCGGCGATGGCGGCCGGCCGCAGCGCGAGCAGGTACACGGCGGTGCCGAGCTTCACGCGCGTGGTGATGGAGGCGTAGGTGGCGAGCAGGGCCAGCGAGTCGTGCATGGGATGATGGAAGGACACGTGATCGCCCGTGAACACGGAGTCGTAGCCGAGCCGCTCCACCGCCCGCACCATCTCGAACTGCTCGGAGGCCGGATGGTACGCGAGCTGCGCGCCCATGCGCACCGGGCTCACCGTGGAAAGGCGTCCTTGACGCCGCCGTCCACGGTGATCGTGCAGCCCGTCGTCTTCGCGGAGCGCTCGGAAGCGAGGAAGAGCACCGCCTGCGCGACGTCCTCGGGCAGGATGCGGGCGCCGAGCAGGTTGCGCTTGCGGTAGAAGTCCTCGAGCTGGTCGACGCCGATGCCCTGCGCCGCCGCGCGCTCGCGCCGGATCTCCTCCGACCAGAGCTTGGAGTCCTGGAAGATGGCGTCGGGGTTCACGATGTTGGACCGGATGGAGTGGGGCGCGCCTTCGAGCGCCAGCACCTTGGCCAGCTGCGCCTCCGCCGCCTTCGCCGCGGAGTAGGCCGCGAAGTCCTTGCCGGGCGACATCACGTTCTTGGTGGCGACGAACACGAGGCTGCCGCCGAGGCCCTGAGGGATCAGGATGCGCATCGCCTCCCGCGCGACGAGGAAGTGGCCGGTGGAGTTCACCGCGAACGACCGCTCCCAGTCCGCGAGCGCCATGCGGTCCACCGGCGACGAGTGCGCGATGCCGGCATTCGAGACGAGGATGTCGAGCCCCCCATACTCGAGCACGGCCGCCTCGAAGGCGGCGCGCACGGAGGCTTCGCTGGTCACGTCCATCGTGAGGCCGAGCGCGCGCCCGCCGCCCACGGCGGCGAGGATGTCGTCGGCCGTCTTCTGGGCACCCGCGGCGTCGAGATCGCCGATGACGACGTGGGCGCCTTCGGCGGCCAGCCGTTGCGCCACCGCGCGGCCGATGCCGGAGGCCCCGCCCGTGACGAGGGCGACGCGGCGCGCGAGCTCTTTCTCCGGCGGCGCCAGCGTCAGCTTGTAGAGCTCGAGCGGCCAGTACTCCACGTCGAAGGCGTCCCTGGCGCTCAGCGACACGTAGCGGCCGAAGGCGGAGGCGTTGCCGATCACCGACATCGTGTGGTGGTAGATGTCGTTGACGATGCCGGCGGTGCGGCGGTCGCGGCCGGCCGTGAACATGCCGAGCCCGGGCACGAGCACCACGCGGGGGAAGGGATCGGCGAGCGTGGCGCCCTCGGTGTTGTGGGCGTCGAAATACGCGGTGTAGTCGGCGACGAAGCGCTCGATCGCGCGCTCGACGTCGGCCGTGAGCGTGGCGCGGTCGCCGCGCGTCTCCACGAAGCACGGCAGGCGCTTCGTGTAGATGGTGTGGTCGGGAGTGGCCGGCCCCACCTGCGAGAGCGCGGGTGCGCTGACCGATGACACGAACTGCGTGACGGGCGGCGTGTCGTCGAAGGTGACCACGACGCGCCGCCGGCGCCCAAGGTGGCCGCGCACCCGCGGGGCCAGCGCCAGCGCCGTGTCCCGTCGCGCGTCGGGGTCCAGCACGGGCACCCGCGGCCCGCCGAAGAGCGTGCGCCCGTGCCGGCGCTCCGCGATGGCGTCCTCGGCGCGCGTGATGAGGTCGATAGTGGCCTCGTACGCGTCGCGCACGGTGGCACCCCACGTGATCGTCCCGTGCCGCTCCAGCACGAGCGCGCGGGCTTCCGGATGCTCGGCGATGGCGTGCGCCACCTCGCGCGAGATGCGGAACCCGGGCCGCCGGTAGTCGAGGGCGATGACGTCCTTGCCGTAGACACCGGTGAGCACCTCGCGGGCGCGATCGTTGTTGGTGAGGGACACGACGGCATCGGCGTGCGTGTGGACGACGGCGGACGCCGGCAGGAAGCCGTGCAGCAGCGTCTCGATGGACGGCCGCGTTCCCCCCGGGTCTTGCAGCGCATGCGCGAGGTAGCTGACCATCTCCTGGTCGCCCATGTCCTCGCGATCGAGAAGGGCGAGGATGTCGTCCATGCGCACGCCGGGGAAGTCCGTGCGCTGGACCGATTTGAGATCCGACCCGCTGCCCTTGACGCGCAGCACCGCCACCTCGCGGCCGCGATGGTCGCGCTCCACCGTCTTGATGGACGTGTTGCCCCCGCCCCACACGACGAGGGAGGTTTCGGCGCCGATCAGGCGCGAGGCGTAGACGAGAAGGTCGAGGCCGTCGAGCGTGTCCGCGTCGCCGGCGTTCCAGCGTGACTGCATGGCGGATCACGATAGCACGTGGGGGGGCCCGTTCGGCCCCCCCACGTGTCCGCGAGTGTTAACGCGCGCTGTAGACCGTGATGCGGCCGTTGTCGGCAGCACGGGTGCGCTGCATCGCGGCCTGGGAGGTCGCGACGGGCGTGCGGGCCTCGTAGGTGTTGCCACCGGCGAAGCCGGGGGTCTTGCTGCCGAAGATCGTGCCGCACTCGTTGTTGGTCTTGTAGGCGCCGTAGCCGGCACCGAGCGCCGCTCCGGCGAGGCCACCAATGATGGCACCCTTGCCGGCCGACTTGCCGCCATTGGCGATGGCGCCGCCGGCGGCGCCGAGACCCGCGCCGAGCGCGGTGCCGATGAGGCCGGCCCGGGCGATCCGCCACGCGCGGTCGCCG
>CAYQQT010000262.1:0-5879 GCA_964419375.1 uncultured bacterium | reverse complement strand
AGGTGGCGGCGGCGCGGGCGGCGCTCGCGCCCCGCGTGCTCCCCGACGTGGCGCACGCGCTCGACGGCCTCGCGGGGCTGATCGGCCGCGTGAAGCTCCGCCATCACGGCGACTTCCACCTCGGGCAGACGCTGCGCGTGGAGGGTGACGATTTCATGCTCATCGACTTCGAGGGGGAGCCGTTGCGGCCGCTCGAGGAGCGCCGGCGCAAGCACACGCCGCTGCGCGACGTGGCCGGCATGCTGCGGTCCTTGCACTACGCCGTCGCGAGCGCCGGCGTCGCCTCACCGGAGCTGGCGGGCGCGTGGGAGGCCGACATGCGCCGCGCGTTCCTCTCCGGCTACGGCAACGCGGCGCGGGGCGCGCCGTTCCTGCCATCGAGCGAGGAAGACTTCACGAGGGCGGTGGCGGTGTTCGAGCTGGAGAAAGCGGCCTACGAGATCGTCTACGAGGCGAACAATCGACCCCAGTGGGTCGACATTCCCGTTCGCGGCTTCCTGCGGGCTACTTCTTCGCCGGCGCCTCGCCGATCGGCTGGGGCGGCGTGAAGATCATCAGCCGCGGCCGGAAGTCATCCTTCTCGAAATAGACGATGAGGCCCTCCGCGTAGACGAAGATGTCGGCGTCCGCCTCGCGGCCCGCGCGCGTGGGCGTGCCCCAGCCGGCGAGGATGGTGCGGCGATCGAAGGCGCCGAGGTTGGGCTCGAGCCGGAATGTCCGAACGACCTCGCGCCGGAACTGGCCGGCGCTCACGAGGCCGAAGTCGATCACCATCCGCTTCATCCCCTTTGGCGCCTGCGGCCCCTCGTACGTCCAGGACGCCGTATCGTAGCCGTCCGTCTTCTGATTCTCCGTGCGGGTCGGCCCACCGTACTGGGCGCGCACCGCGTCCATGATGGTGGCCCCGGGAATGACCCCTCCCCACTCGGCGGCACCCGCGGGCGCCGCGAGCGCGCACGCGAGGATGGCGGCCACGATGGCCACGCGCACGTCAGAACCCCAGCGCGGCGCCGTCGCCGCGGGGATCGGCGCCGCCCGTGAGGGTGCCGTCGCGCCGCACGATGCCGTGCGCGTGGCCGACCTTCATGAAGAACTCGGGCGCGGCCTTGATGTGGTGGCCCTTGCGCTCGAGGCCGGCGAAGACGCTCCTGGGCACGCGGCTCTCGAGATAGATGGCGTCGGCGGGGTCGTCGGGCAGGAAGGCGCCGATGAGAAAGCGCGGGCGCTCGATGGCTTCCTGGATGTCCATGCCGTAGTCCAGCACGTTGGTCAGCGCTTGGACATGGAACATCGCCTGCCCGTTGCCGCCCATGGTGGCGAAGCCCATCACCGGTGCCTCGTCCCGGGTCACGATGGACGCGATGAGCGTGTGGAACGGCCGCTTGCGGGGGGCGAGCGCGCTCGGATGCTCGGCATCCATGCTGAAATGGCGGCCGCGATTCTGCAGGACCACCCCCGTGCCCGGCGCCACCACGCCGGAGCCGAAGGCGTTGAAGAGGCTTTCGATGACGCTGATGACGTTGCCCTGATTGTCGGCGATGACGAAGCCGGTGGTGTCGCCCTCGGGCTCGCCCGCCGCGTACGTGCCCGCCTTGCGCGGATCGTAGGACTTGCGCCGGCGCGCGGCGTACTTCTTGTCGAGCAGCCCCGCCACCGGCACGGAGGCGCGCGAGGGATCGGCGATGTAGCGGTCGCGGTCGGCGTACGCGAGCTTCACCATCTCGATGAGCAGGTGCAGGTGCTGCACCGAATGGATGCGTCGCTTCGTGAGCGGGAACCCCTCGAGCAGGTTGAGCGCGAGCAGGGCCGCCAAGCCCTGGGTGGGCGGCGGCGTCTCGTACACGGTGGCGCCGCGATAGGTGGTGGCGATGGGGTCGCCCCATTCCCCTTCGTGCGCGGCGAAGTCCTCGAGGGTGAGGAAGCCGTCCGCGCTCATCCGCTCGGCGATGGCACGCGCCACGCGGCCGCGATAGAAGAGGTCGGGGCCTTCGTCCCCCAGCTCCCGCAGCGTGCGCGCGAGATCGGCCTGCACGAGGGGGACGCCCTGAGGGGGGGCGACGCCGCCGGGCGCGAAGATCCGATGCCACTCGGGATCGGGATTGACCGCCATGTAATCCGTGATGGCCTGGCTCACGAGCGAGGTGTTCGGAAAGCCGCGCTCGGCGTAATGGATGGCCGGCGCCAACAGTTCGCGCAGGGGACGGGTGCCGAAGCGCTCGAGCAGCATCGACCAGCCGCGCACGCAGCCGGGCACGCTCACGGTGGGCGGGCCGATGACGGGCAGACCGCTCATGCCGCGGCGGCGCAGCTCGTCGAACGTCGCGCGCGAGCCCGAGCGGCCGGCGCCGTTGAGGAAGTGCACGCGACGACTGGCGGCTTCGTAATAGAGCACGAAGATGTCGCCGCCCACGCCGCAACAGTACGGCTGCGTGACGGCGAGGACGGCATTGACCGCCACCGCGGCGTCGGCGGCGGTGCCGCCCGCCTTCAGCGTCTCCACGCCCGCCAGCGTGGCGAGCGGGTGCGCGGAGGCCACCATCCCGTCACGCCCGAGGGCGAGGGGCCGATGCGAATAGCCGATCTGGGGCACGATCAGCCCTCCTTGAAGAGTCTGGTGATCTCGTCCTGGGCGAACACCGGCATCGGCCACTGCCGGGTGCCGTCGACGAGCGTCACGCCCTGCTCGCGGGCGACGACGGAGCCGATGAAGTGACAGTCGATCGATTCGCGCGCGAGGGCGTGGATGACGATGCCCGCGTCGGCGGGATCCAGCGTCATGAGCAAGGCGCCGGAGGCGATGGTGCCGAGGGGATCGAGCCCGAACGCCTCGCACAGCACCTTGCCCTCGGGCAGCACCATGATACGCGTGGCGTCGATGCGCAGCCCCACGTTGGCCGCGTCCGCCATCTCCACGAGCGCGGTGGCGATGCCGCCCTCCGTGGGATCGTGCATGGCGTGCACGCTCGCCAGCTCGCACGCGATCTCGGCCTCCGGGAGCACGCTGATCCCCGGCACGCGCAGGAAGTTCTTCGCACGCTTGATGACGGCCGGCGACACACCGCGCGCGCACAGCTCCGCCTCCTTTTCGCGCGCGATGATGGCCGCCCCTTCCACGGGCACGCCCTTGGTCATCACCACCGCATCTCCCACGCGCGCGCCGCCCGTGGTCACGAGCTTGTCCTTGGCCACCTCGCCCAGCATGGTGCCCGCCACGAGGGGGCGGGTGAGCCCGTGCGTGACTTCCGTGTGGCCGCCCACGAGCGCGATATCGAGCTCGTCGCACGCCTCCACGAGCTGCGCGAGCAGCGCCGTCGCCGTCGCTTCGGTGGTGGTGCCTTCCGGCAGCAGGAGGGTGGCGAGAAACCAGCGCGGGCGCGCGCCGCGCACGGCGACGTCGTTGGCGTTGACCGCGAGCGCGTAGCGCGCGAGATCGTCGGTGGCGAAGGTGATGGGATCGGCGGTGGCGATGAGGTACCGGTCACCCATGTCGATGACGGCGGCGTCTTCACCGACGCGGGGACCGACGACGACCCGGGAATCCCGCGACGGCAGCGTGTCGAAGACGGCCTGCAGCGTCGCGGCGCGGAGCTTGCCGACAGGCAATACGTGCATCGTCCTGCAAGTATACGGCCCTTTCCGCCTCGTGCAGATGCGCCTATCCTAGGAGCTTCCATGGGAAGGAGGCGGCGCGTGAAACGTCGGCTGATCAGCTCCGGCTCCTCGTTCGAACCCGAGATCGGATACTCGCGGGCCGTGGTCGACGGGGAGTGGATCTTCGTCTCGGGCACGACGGGATTCGACTACCAGGCGATGACGATCTCGGACAGCGTGACCGAGCAGGCCGAGCAGTGCCTGCGGAACATCCAGGCCGCCCTCGAGCACGCCGGGGCCAGCATGCGGGATGTGGTTCGAGTCACGTACGTCCTGCCACAGGCGGCAGACCTCCCTCAATGCTGGCCCTCGCGCCTCGTGATCCCCGAAGGGGGGATCCTCCGAAAGTACTTCGGCGACGTGCGCCCGGCCGCCATGATGATCTCTGCCGGATTGGCGGACCCCCGCATGCGGATCGAGATCGAGGTGACGGCGCGGCGGCAGACATCCGACCATGCCGGCGATTGATGACCCCGATCTCGTTCGGCGCCAACTTCGCCGACTTACCATGTCGGCCCCACTGTTCGGTGCCGCGTGTGTCCTCGCCGGCACCGGGTTCACCTCGTGGGCCGCGTACTTCTTCGTTCGCCCTCATTCCCGGACGGCTGCGCGCGCAGGAGCGTCTCCCCATCGTCGGCGTTGTCTTCCGGCCCAAGGACAGGTGGTCGACAATGGATGATGCCACGGCCATCGTCGCCGCGAGAGAGGCCATATTCACCTACGGCCTCGCGTGGCTGGAGACACACACTCCTGGCAAGGCCATCTCATCGTGGCGTTGACCGCGACGATCCACAGCTTCGATATCGAGCTTTCCGACACCGACCGCGGGGTCTACGAGACGCTCGCTCTCCGTGTCGCGCGTCATCCATCAGAAACGGAAGAGTATCTCGTCACGCGCGTCCTCGCGTACTGTCTCGAGTACGCCGAGGGCGTCAGCTTCTCGAAGGGCCTTGCCGAGCCGGAGGAGCCGGCGCTCGCGGTGCGAGATCTGACGGGCGCCATCCGCGTGTGGATCGACATCGGCGCCCCCGACGCGGCACGGATGCACCGGGCGAGCAAGGCCGCCGCGCGCGTCGTCGTCTACACACACAAGGATCCGAGGACGGTGACCCGCCAGTGGTCGGGCGAGCGCATTCACCGCGCGGCGGAGCTCGAGCTCTATCATGTCGACCACACGCTGCTGGCCGAGTTGGTGGCGCGGCTGGAGCGCCGCATGGTGTTCGCCCTCTCCGTCACGGGCGGGCACCTCTACATCACGATCGACGGCGACGTCGTCGACGGTCCGGTGGAACGCCATGCCCCGGGGGCGTGATCACTTCAAGTGAGCACGGGCTTTCGCATCTCGCGATCTTTCCTTCGCCGGATGGTGAGGCGCTCCGCATCCCCGGCGTGCGGCGTGCTGGTCGAGGACGGCGACATCATCGCGCTCGCCCCCTTTCCCCGAAAGAAGCGACGGCGTGAGGGCGCGTCGTGTTATTACGCGCACGACCTTTCGAAAGTGCTCTCGTTGCTCATCCCTCCCGCGACACACCGGGCCGCTCTCAGGCAGTATCGCGGCGGCGCGTGGCGCGGGGCGCCGTACCGAACGGTGGCGGCTACGCCAGCAGCTTCAGGAGGTCGGCGGTGAGGTCGTAGAGCTGGGCGCAGCCGCCGGCGCCGCCGAGATGGGCCTGGATGCGCCGGCGCAGGCCGTCGTCGGCGGTCTCGCCGAGGAGGGCGGCGATCTTGCGCTGCGGCTCCGAGCAGATGCCCATGTACGGCAGCTTCGGCGTCGTGTGCTCGGCGCGGATCACCCGGGCGGTGGGCACGTCGATCGCGTAGTGCACCTCGAAGCCGTGCACGTTGTCGTGCATGGAATGGTGGAGGGCCAGCGTCGGCCCCTGGCGCTCCAGCCGCGCGATTTTCCTACGAACAAAAATCTTACGCTGGCCGGGCGATGGTCTATAGAGCTGCGGCGCCATCGGCGTCGTGACACCGGGCGTGTCGAGCAGGCGGCGGCCCGCGTCGCTGTACGTGAAGCAGGAGTCCGGCAGGTCGGTCCACGCCGTCGTGTCCAGCTCCCAGCACACGCGGGCGTCGCCCGCGACCGCCCGCTGCGCCCGCTCCGCGGGCAGCTTGGCCACCTGACGTGAGAGCCGCGCCACCTCGATCATCGCGTCCACCAGCAGCCGCCCGCCTTCGCCGCCGCCCGTCAGCTCCGCCACGCGGCGCGTGAGCCCGCCCACCAT
>CAYQQT010000261.1:0-5901 GCA_964419375.1 uncultured bacterium | reverse complement strand
AGCAACGCGGATGCCAGCGAGAAGGACGGGGTGTCAGTCGTGGATGGCGATCACGAGGTTGCCGCAGGAGTCCGTGCTCACGTCGCAGCCGGGCGGCACCACCACGGTGGACTCGTACGACTCGATGATCGCCGGGCCCGTCAGCGTGCGCACCTGCTCGCGCGGCACGACGGGCGTGTCCACGGCGGCGGCGTTGCGATCGAACGTCACCGGGCGGCGCGCGGCGGCGCTCGGCTTCGCCGTCACGTCGATGCTGCGGAAGTCGAGACGGTTGGCGCGAAAGCCCGTGGCCACGAGGCGCAGGTTCACCAACTCGAGGTCTTCGTCCGTCGCGTAGCCGTAGGTCGTCGTGTACTCCTTCTTGAAGGCCTCGCGCAGCGCGGCCACGCTGTCGGCGTCGAACACGCCGTCGGGCAGCGGCACCGACAGCTCCGAGCCCTGCCCCGCATAGCGAAGGTCGGCGTGAAAGGCGAGCCCGCACTGGGCGTCCGCGTAGCCCTCGGCGACGAGCGTCTCCCGCGCGTCGTGCGCCATCTCCTCCGCCGCCTTGTTGGCGGCGGGGAACGACATGCTCGAGAGCAGGGCGGCGTGGGCGCGCACGAAGTGGTGCTGCAGATCGCTCGCGAGCATGCCGACGGCGGTGAAGACGCCCGGCGAGATGGGGACGAGCACGCGACGGATCTCGAGCGCCCGCGCGACATCCACCGCGTGCACGGGGCCGCTGCCGCCGAAGGCGATGAGCGTGTAGTGGCGGGGATCGCGCCCGCGCTCGATGGTGACGGAGCGAATGGCGCGCGCCATGTTCGCGTTCGCCACCTGCCGGATGCCGTGCGCGGCCACCGCGACGCTCATGCCGAGCAGCTCCGCCACGTAGCGGCGGATAGCCTCGTGCGCGCGGGGCGCGTCCAGGCGCAGCTCGCCCCCCGCGAGGTACGCCGGGTTGAGGAAGCCGAGGGCGACGTTGGCGTCCGTGACCGTGGGGCGCTCGCCGCCGATGCCGTAGCAGGCGGGGCCGGGCACGGCGCCCGCGGACTCCGGCCCCACGCGCAGCAGCCCGCCCTCGTCGATCCACGCGATGGAGCCGGCGCCCGCGCCCACCTCCGCGATGTCGATGGCAGGGACCTTCAGCATGTAGCCGCCCGCCTTGATGAAGCGGCTGGAGGTGCTGATGCCCTCCCGGAACTCGTACTCGGAGGTGAGTGACACCTTACCGTCTTCCACCAGCGAGGCTTTCGCGGTGGTGCCGCCCATGTCGAAGGCGATGAGATCGCGTGCGCCGCTCACCTCGCCCAGCCGCGCGGCGCCCACGACGCCGGCGGCGGGACCCGAGCCCACCGAGAACACCGGCTTCTCGCCCGCGGCGGCGGCGCCCACCACACCACCGTTGGAGGCCACCACCAGCAGCGGCGCCTCCACGCCGATGCGGCGCAGGCCCGCGGCGAGGTTGGCCAGGTAGCGGCGCATGACGGGCAGCAGGTAGGCGTTCACCACCGTCGTGCTCGTGCGCTCGTACTCCTTGATCTCGGGCAGCACGCGCCAGGAGGCCGTCACGTCCAGCGAAGGATGGCGCTCCCGTACGATCCGCTCCGTCTCCTGCTCGTGGGCCGGGTTGATGTAGCTGTTGATAAAGCAAATGGCGACCGACGTGATGCCCTCGCGCACGAGCCGGTCCGCGGCGTTGACGACGGACGTCGGATCGAGCGGGCGCACGATGGCGCCGTCCGCGCCCATGCGCTCGTCGATCTCCAGGCGGTAGCGGCGCTCCACGAGCGGGACGGGCTTGTCCCACGTGAGGTCGAACATGTCCGGTGTGCGGATGCGCCCGATCTCCAGCACGTCGCGGAAGCCCTTCGTGGTGAGCAAGCCCGTGGGCGCGCCCACCTTCTGCAAGATCGTGTTCGACGCCACCGTGGTGCCGTGCACGATCTCGATTACCGATCCGGGCGCGATGGACGCGGATCGCAGCAGCGCCGCCACTCCATCGACGACCGCCGTGCCCGGGTCCGCCGGCGTCGACGTCACCTTGCTCACGAGCACGCTGCCATCGTCGCGCGCGAGCACGATGTCGGTGAAGGTGCCGCCGACGTCGACGCCGATGCGCACGGTGGAAGGGGTCATGGCCGGGGTAGCGTCGTACAGGGCGGCGCCCGCGTCAAGGCCGGCCGGTGTACTCTGCGCCAGAGGAGGAAGCCATGGACGCTCTGCACCTGGGGCTGGCAGGGAAAGTGGCGATCGTCACCGGCGGCAGCGAGGGTCTGGGACGTGCGTGCGCCGAGCGCTTCGCGCGCTCGCAGGCGAAGGTGGCGATGTGCGCGCGGCGCAAGGACGTGCTCGAGCGCGCGGCGGGCGAGATCCGCGAGGCGACGGGGGCGGAGATCCTCGCCATGGTCACGGACGTGACGAAGCCGGCCGACGTCGAAGCCTTCGTGGCGGCGACGGTGCAGCGGTTCGGCGGCGTCGACATCCTCGTCAACAACGCCGGCACCTCCGCCGCCGCCGCCTTCGAGGCGGTGGACGACGCCACCTGGCAGACCGACATCGACGTCAAGCTGATGGCCGCCGTCCGCTTCTGCCGGCTCGTTATTCCCCACATGAAGCGGCGCGGGGGCGGACGCATCATCAACGTGACCACGGTGGGCGGCAAGGCGCCCGCGGCGCGCTCGCTGCCCACGAGCGTCACGCGCGCGGCGGGCATCAACCTCACGAAGTCGCTCGCCGGCGAGTACGCCCCCGACAACATCTTGGTAAACACGATCTGCCTCGGCCTCGTGAAGAGCGCGCAGTGGGAGCGGCGCTCCAAGGGCGGCGACGTGGAGGCGTACTACAAGGACATCTCCAGGCGCATTCCCGTGGGTCGCGTGGGCGAGGCGGCGGAGTTCGCCGACCTCGTGGCCTTCCTCACCTCCGCGCGGGCGGGCTACATCACGGGCACGGCCATCAACTTCGACGGCGGCATGTCGGCGGCCGTATGAGGCGGCTCGTGGCCATCGCGCTGCTGCTTGCCGGATGCGCGGCGCCGGTGGCGCTCGACTCTCGTGCGCCGCGGGTCATCAGCGTGAGCGCCGTGGGTCGCGTCACGGTGAGGCCGGATACCGCGCTCGTGCACATCGGGGCCGAGGCGCGCGTGCCCGCCCCCGCCGACGCCACCGCCGACGTCGACCGCCGCATGCGGGACGTGCTCGCGCGCGTGAAGGCGGCCGCCGCCGGCGTTCGGCTCGGCGAGCTCGTGCTGCTCAGCGAAGGCGGCGGCCTTCGGCCCGTCATGCCACAAGCGCGGTACACGACGCTCTCTCTCAACGCGCCCGGCCCCGCGGAACCGGGCCAGCTCGAGCTCGAGGTTGCCGTGGAGGCCCAGTATCTGATCGAACAATAGCGTGGGTTGGCAGCCATTTAGTGATGTTCTTGACAATCTCGATAAACAATGTGATATTCCTCCCCACTCGCATGGAGCCAACCCCAGACACCGCAGCAGCGGATCGATGCCCCGTCTGCAACAGCAAGGTGGTGGTCACGTCGGCCGACGAGGTGGTGATCCGCAACGCAATTTTGAGGGTGGATCGGCCGACGGGGCGGGTGAGCGCGAAGTGCTCGCGATGCAAGTCGTGGCTGGAGGTCCCGCTGCGGTACGTGGGATGACGTCGGGCAGCTGAGGCGAAAGTCGCAGTCAAAGACGAAAGCCGGGAGCGGTACACACCGCGGCCCGGCTTTTCGTTTTCGGGGGACGTGATGGCGGACGTGAAGGAAACGAAGGCACAGCGCGCCGAGCGGCTCAAGCGCGAGCTGAACCCGTGGGAGGCGTACGCCGAGATCGAGCGCTTCGCGCGCGAGGGATGGGACAGCATCCCGTCCGAGTGGTGGACGTATTTCCGCTGGTGGGGCATCTATTCCCAGGGCGACGGCGTGGGGGCGGTGGGCGGCACGGGCGGCGAAGGCAAGGCCAGCCGGCACTTCATGCTGCGCGTGCGCATTCCCAACGGCGCCCTCGCCGCGCATCAATTACGCGCGCTCGCCGACCTCAGCGAGCGCCACGCGCGCGGCATCGCCGACGTCACCGTGCGCCAGAACGTGCAGCTCCACTGGCTGACCATCGAGGCGCTGCCCGAGGTCGTGCAGACGCTGTGGCGCGCCGGCCTCACGAGCGTGGGCGCGTGCGGCGACGTGCCGCGCAACGTCACCGGCTGCCCGCTCGCGGGCGTCGATGCCGACGAGATCGTGGACGCCTCGCCGCTGGTGCTCGAGGCCACCCGACTGCTCAACGGCAACGCCGACTTCTACAACCTGCCGCGCAAGTTCAAAGCCTCGATCACGGGCTGCCGCGTGTGGTGCTCCTATCCGGAGATCAACGACGTCGGCGTGACGGCGCGGCGCCATCCGGCGTCCGGGGAGATCGGCTACAGCGTGCGCGTGGGCGGCGGTCTCGCCACCGATCCGCACCTGGCGCTGGACCTCGACGTGTTCCTGCGCTCCCACCAGGTGGTGCCCGTCGTGCGCGCGGTGGCCGAGATCTTCCGCGACTCCGACGTGCTCCGGCAGCATCGCGAGAAGGCGCGACTGAAGTTCCTCTTTCTGCACCACGGCTGGACGGCGGAGCGGTTCCGCGAGGCGCTGGAAGCCCGCGTCGGCTTCACGCTCGACCGCGCGCCGCGGGAAGAGGCGCCGGACGACGTCTATCGCGATCACGTCGGCCTCCATCCGCAGCGCCAGCCCGGGCTCGTGTACGCCGGCATCACCGTGCTGCGGGGCCGGATGACGCCCGGCGAGATGCGCGCGGTGGCGGAGGCCGCGGAGCGCTTCGGCTCCGGCGAGGTGCGGGCGACGAACATGCAGAACCTCGTCATTCCCGGCGTGCGCCGCGAGCACGCGGCGGGGCTCGTGCGCGTGCTGCAGGCGGCCGGCCTTCACCTGGGCGGCTCGCCCTTCCGCCGCGGCACCATCGCGTGCACGGGCACGGAGTTCTGCAAGCTGGCGCTCACGGAGACGAAGGCGTTTGCGCTGCGGCTCGTCGAGGATCTCGAGGTGCTCATGCCCGGCTTCGAGCAGCATCTGAAGATCCACGTCACCGGCTGCCCGAATTCCTGCGGCCAGCACTGGATCGCCGACATCGGCCTCGAGGGCAAGAAGCAGAAAGTGAACGGCGAGCTCGTCGATGCGTACTACTTCTGCGTGGGCGGCGCCGTCGGCAAGCACCAGGCGACCGCGCGTCCCGTCGGCCTGCGCCTGCCTGCCCGCGAGGTGGCGACGGCCCTCGAGCGGCTGCTGCGCGCCTACCTCCACACGCGGCACGCGCAGGAGAACTTCCGCGCGTTCGCCGCCCGCCACAGCGACCAGGCGCTTCGCGCACTGCTCGCCGGCGACGACGTCCCGGCCGTCGCGCGGGATGCGGCGAGCGGGCTCGTGCCCGCGGGCGTAGACGGCTGAGCGATGGGCTTCTTTCCACTCTTCGTCGAGCTCGCCGGCCGGCGCTGCCTCGTGCTCGGGGGTGGCGCCGTCGCCGCGCGCAAGGTGGGCGGCGTGCTCGCCGCCGGTGCCGCCGTCACCGTCATCAGCCCCGACGTCACGCCGGCGCTTGCCGCATTGGCGGCCGAGCGCCGCGTCGAGCACGTGGCGCGCGGCTACGCGCCGGGCGATCTCGCCGGCTACGCGCTCGCCTTTGCGGCCACGGACGACGGCGCCATCAACGCCGCCGTCGCCGACGAGGGCCGTCGCCTCGGCGTGTGGGTGAACGCCGCCGACGATCCGGCCCACTGCGATTTCATCCTGCCCTCCGTCCTGCGTCGCGGTGCGCTCACGGTGGCCGTGAGCACGGGAGGCGCGAGCCCCGCGCTCGCGCGCGTCGTGCGCGAGGAGATCGAGGCGTGCGTGCCCGCCGGCTACGCGGCGCTCGCGGACGTCGCGGGCGAC
>CAYQQT010000260.1:0-5918 GCA_964419375.1 uncultured bacterium | reverse complement strand
CCGTCGTCTTGTGGGCCGCGTTCTGGCTCCAGTCGATGAGCACCTTGCCCGCGCGCTTGCTCTTGGCCATGTCGGCCACGATGAGGCCGGGGTGTCGCCGCTCGAGCAGCTCGGCGAGCGTCTTCGCGAAGGGCTGCGTCACGTCGTAGGTGGCGGGCGTGTTGAGCGGTATGGAGAGCTGAATCCCCTTGGACCCCGAGACCTTGGGAAAGGCGCGCAGCCGCAGGCGGTCGAGGACGTCCTTCATGAGGAACGCCACCGTCGCGCACGTCAGGATGTCCGCGCCTTCGCCCGGATCGAGGTCGAACACGACGACAGTGGGACGCTCGAGGTTGCGCGCGCGGTGAAGAAACGGATGCAGCTCCAGCGCGGCCATGCTGGCGCACCACAGGAGCGTGCGTCGATCCTCGATGAGGACGTAGTTGATGTCGGGGCCGCCCCCCGCCCGCGGCACGGGGGTGGTCTTGATCCACTTCGGCGCGAAGCCGGGCGCGTTCTTCTCGTAGAAGGCCGCGCGGCCGGCGCCGTCAGGGTACCGCTTCAGCGTGATGGGGCGGTCCTTGAGATGCGGCAGCAGGACGCGCGACACGCGCAGGTAGTACTCGACGACGTCGGTCTTCGTGAAGCCGGCCGCCGGGTAGAGGACCTTGTCGGGGTTCGAAACAGCGACCATCGTCAGAATGGCGTCGAGGTTCGCGTGGCCGCGCTGCCCCGGAATGGAAAACTCGTGCCCGCGCGAGATCTCGTATGGTCACGTTCCTCGTCTTCCGGTTCCTGAAGAAGCGCTCCACCGTCCTGAGCGCGACGGCACGGCAGGGCGACCCCTCCGAGCGGGGACGCGCGACGGCAAGCCGGCCTCCACGTCCTCGGCGGCGGCGGACGAGCATGAGCTCCAGCAGGAGTCGCCGGATGCCTGGCCCCCGTGGGATCAGAGGCGGAGACTCCAGTCCTCCCGCCACACCGTGAGGTTGGGGTTGTAGTACGGATCCCCCGCCCCGATCACGTGCCCCCAGCGCTTCAGGCACAGCGCCTCGTCTTCCGGCGGGTGGGATCGTCCGCGCGTGGCCGACTCGTGATGATAGAGGACGGCGCGGGGCGTGTAGACGATGACGTAGCCGCGCTCGCGAAGCCGCAGGCACAGATCCACGTCGTTGTACGCCACCCTGAAGGTCTCGTCGAAGCCCTGCACCTCGTCGAACGTCCGGCGCGCCATCATCATGCAGGCGGCGGTCACCGCGCTGCAGTTGCGCACGCAATCGGCCATGCCGAACGGGCGCAGCGCGGCGTCGGGCAGCTGCTTGAAGGCGTGGCCCGCCACCCCGCCGATGCCGAGCACGACGCCCGCGTGCTGCACGCGTCCGTACGGGTACAGAAGCTTCGCGCCCACCGCGCCCACGCCGGGACGCTGCGCGTGCTCGAGCATCGCCGCCAGCCAGTCGGGGCCGATGACCTGCGTGTCGTCGTTCAGGAAGAGCAGGTAATCGCCCTTCGCCCTCGCCGCGCCGAAGTTGCAGATCGCCGAGAAGTTGAAGGGGGCGGGATAGCGATGGACCGCGCACCCGCGCGCGAGGGCGTCCAGGTACTGGAGCGTGGCGGGCTCGCTGCTGCCGTTGTCGAGGACGACGATCTCGTAGCGGTCGTAGCCCGTTCGCTCCTCGATGCTGCGCACGCACTGCTCGAGCAGCGGCCCCTGATCCCGGGTGGGGATGACGATGGACACCAGCGGAGAGCCCGTGAGCCGGTAGCGCACGGTGTGCACGCCCGGCACCGGTGAGCTCTCCACCCAGCCCGCCTCTCCCCGCCGCCGCAGGGCGTCCTCGAGGACGCGCCGGCCGGAGCCGTCCGGCGGCAACGGGGGCGGCGCGTCGCCGCTCTTCCGCGCGTGATAGAGGACTTTCGGGATATGGGCGATGCGCGAGGTGCGCTCGACGAGCCGTAGCACGAGGTCGTAGTCGTGCCCGCCCGCGAGATCGAGCCTGAAGCCGCCCATCTCGAGCAGGCGGCTTCGGCGAAAGACGCTGAAGTGGCTGACGTAGTTGCAGGAGAGGACGAGGTCAGGGCTCCAGTCCGGCTTGAAGAAGGGCTCCACACGCCGGCCGTCCCCGTCGAGGCGGTCTTCGTCGGAGTAGATCAGATCGACATCGGGGCTGCCGTTCAGCCGCCTCACCACCTCGACGATCGCATCCGCCGACAGCTCGTCGGTGGCGTCGAGAAAGCCCACGAGCTCGCCGGTGGCCATGGCGAGCGCGTGGTTGCCCGCGCCCGCGTCTCCCTCGTGCGCGGCCAGGCACTGCACGCGGATGCGCCGATCGAGGCCGGCGTACTCGTCGAGCGTGCGCCGCACGTGGGGCGCGGTGGAGGCATCGTCGACGAGGCAGAGCTCCCAGTCCGTGTAGAGCTGCGCGCGCACCGACTCGATGGCCCTGCGCAGCCAGCGCTCGTCGGTGTCGCGCACGCGCATGACGACGCTGACGCGGGGGGCGTGTGTGAAGGCCGCCATCGCCGCGGCCAGCTGTCGGCTCGCCCGCGGGGTGAGCCGGTGCCGTCGCAGCCAGACCTCGTACTGCCGGTCCAGCTCGCGCGGGATGTCCTCCACCGGCGGGCGCCCGAGGAAGGCGCGGGCGCCGAAGATGGCGATCTTGTGCTTGGTCTTCTTCCACACGGCGGCCGCGCCCTCGTCCAGGACGACCTCGAGGACACGGGCGGCGAGCCAGTACGGCCGGCGCCGGCGGCTGGCCGGCGGCAGCAGGCGCTCGCGTGCCCGCCGCACGCGCTCGAGGAGCTTCCAGCCGATGGTCTGACGGGCGGCACGGAACTCGAACCGCAGCTCGGCGATGAGCTCGTCCTGGCGCCGCACCGTGCGCGCGGACGCCGCGAGCCCGCGGCGCAGCCCGGCATTCCTGGCGAGGAGGGCGTCGACGAGCGCGCCCGCGGTGGCGCCGCGGCGAAAGCGCATGAGCGGCAGCAGCGTGAGGCCGGGCTCGAAATCGACGTCGAGCGCGAAGCCGTGCCCGGCGAGCAGCTCGATCCAGAACGAGGGCCGCCCGTCGTCGTGCGCTCCCGCGCCCGGCAGCACGAGCACGTCCGCGGCGCCCCCGCACGTCCCCGCGATCGTCGCCCGCGTCTGCGCCTCGCCGAGGTGCGCCAGGAGGTCGCGACAGACGAGAAGATCGAAGGCGCCCGCGGGCACGTCCGGCGGCGCCTCCCCCGCCTGCGTGGAGACGTCGACCCCGAACGCGTCGAGACCTCGCTCGCGCAGCGCGCTCACCACCGAGCCCGCGGCGGGGCCGACGTCGAGGACGCTCGTGGGTCCGATCTCCCTGAGGACCAGATCGACGAGGGACGATCCCTCGGGCACGCCCACCATCACCCGCCCCTGCGGCGCCACCGCGCGCGCCTCGTCGGCCTCGCGGGCGGGCGCGGCCTCGCCCGCGGCCAGCCGCGTCGTGTCTTCCGCCAGGTAGGCGTCGATCACGTCCGCCGTCGGCCCCTTCGTCCGCAGCACCCCGTCGTGCAGCCACGCCGCCTCGTCACACCACGCGCGGACGAGGGCGAGGTCGTGGCTGACGAGGATGATCGTCTTGCCGCGCGCCTTGAGATCGGTGATCCGGTCCCGGCACTTGCGCTTGAAGCCCTTGTCCCCCACCGCGAGGACCTCGTCGATGAGCAGGACGTCCGGGTCGACGTGCACGCCGACGGAGAAGGCGAGGCGGGCGTACATGCCGCTCGAATAGGTCCGCACCGGCTCGTCGATGTGCTCGCGCAGCTCGGCGAAGTCGATGATCGACTCCTGCCGGGCCTTGATCTCCGCCTTGGTGAGGCCGAGCACGATGCCGTTGATGACGAGGTTCTCCCGCCCCGTCAGCTCGGGGTGGAAGCCGGCGCCGAGCTCGATGAGCGCCGCCACGCGGCCCTTCACGGTGACCGTCCCCGCGTCCGCTTTCAGGATGCGGCTGACCACCTTCAGGAGCGTGCTCTTGCCGGCGCCGTTGCGGCCGATGATGCCCAGCATCGTGCCGTGCTCCACGCGCAGGTCGACGTTGCGCAGGGCCCAGAAGGCGTCCGCCTCGTGGGGGGGACGCCAGAGGTCGCGCAGCACGTAGGATTTCAGGGTGGTCGTCCCGCGCCGCGCCATGCGCCGGAATTTCTTGGACACACCGCGGAGCTCGACGGTCGTCATCCGCTACACCTCTTCCGCGAAGAAGTCCTTGCGCGAGGCGAAGAAGGCAAAGCCGATGGAGAGGAGGACCCCGCACAGCACGAGCAGCACCAGCAGCGACGGCAGGGAGGGGAACTCGTTGTAGAAGAACATGTCCTGGTACGCCTTGACGATGTGGAACATGGGGTTGACGGTGGCGAGCACGCGATACGGCTCCGGCACCGCGCTCACGGGATAGAAGATGGGCGTGAGGAAGAACCACAGCATGAGCGCGTTCGGCACCACGTGGAGCACGTCGCGGAAGCGCACGGCGAGCGAGGCCACGATGAGCGCGAGGGCGTAGGTGAACGTGAACTGCAAGATGACCACCACCGGAAAGAGCAGCAGGGGCCAGGAGAGCCGCGTGCCGAGCACGAGCAGCAGCGCGAGGAGGATCGGCACGCTGAACAGATAGTGCACGAGGTTGGAGCCCACGGACACGAAGGGGAAGACCTCCGAGGGTAGATAGACGCGCTTGATGAGCCCGCCGTTCTGGATGATCGAGTTCGCCGCCGTCTGCAGCCCCGCCGACAGCCAGCCCCAGGCGAGGATCCCGCACAGCAGGAAGCCCGCATACCGCTCCATGTCGACGCGCATGTAGATCGAGAACACCAGGAGATAGATGCCGGTGAGGACCACCGGATTGATGAAGGACCACAGGAAGCCGAGGGCGCTGCCTCGATAGCGCGCGGTGAGCTCCCGCTGGATGAGCACCTGGATGAGCACGCGGTAGCGGTACAGCTCCCGGAGCCCCGCGATCATGCCGCGCTCATGCGGCCGCCAGCACCTCGTCCAGCAGGAGCGAGAGCTGCTCGGCGGTTTGCCGCCAGCCGAAGGCACGCACCCGTCGCAGGCCGCGCGCGCGGAGGTCGTCGCTGAGGCCGGGATCGGTGAGCAGCCGGTGCATCGTGTCCGCGAGGGCGACGGAGTCGTAGGGGTCGATCATGAGCGAGGCGTCCCCGGCCACCTCGGTGATCGACGAGTTCCGGGACGTGATGACGGGAATGCCGCACGCCATCGCCTCCAGGATGGGCAGGCCGAACCCCTCGTGCAGCGAGGGCAGGACGAGGCCGATGGCGTGGGTGTAGAGGTCCCGCAGCCTGGGCTCGGCCATGTAGTCCACGAAGCTGACGGCGCCGTTGAGCCCGAGGCGGTCCACCCGCTCGCGCACCGCGCGCGTGTAGTCGGGACGGCCGTGGCCCCGGATGACGAGCCGGCAGGGCCGCCGGTCCCGGAGGATGGCGAGGGCGTCGAGGAGTCGCAGAACGTTCTTGTGGGGGAGGAGATTGCCGACGTACACGAAGTAGCCGTCCCCGTTCTCGCGCCCGGCGCCGGCGCCGTTGGAGAAGTACGCGGTGGCGTCGTAGCCGGGATGGATCACGCGGATCTTCCCCGGGGGTACCCCGTACATCGTGATGAGATCGCGCCGCGTGCTCTGCGAGTCCGCCACCACCACGCGCGAGGCGCGCACGAGGCGGGGCACGAGGAAGCGGAAGTAGGAGCGCTGGCGCGGATACTGCGCGGGGTAGCGCATGGGCACGAGGTCGTGCACCACCGTAATCTGGGGGCAGGGCAGGCCGAGCACGCCCTCGGGCACGGTGTTCAGCAGCACGCCGAGACCGTCGCGCCGGGCGCGCACGCGCAGCACCGTCTGCAGCCACGCCAGGCGGGCGATGTGGCCGCGGAGGAAGCGGCAACGCCGTTTACAGGCACGACCACG
>CAYQQT010000259.1:0-5927 GCA_964419375.1 uncultured bacterium | reverse complement strand
GAGGTGCAGGACACGGCGCGCGGCGTCGGGGCGCCTGGCGGCGCAGGTCGAGCGCCAGATGCGCGGGCTCGGCATGGAGCGCGCCGTCTTCGAGATCGCGGTGGAGACGGTGGCCGTGGACGCCGTGTGGTTACGCGGGGTCGATCGCGTGGAGTTCCGTCTCTCGACGAACCCGGGCGAAGAGGTGAGGCCGCTCGCGCGCGTGGCCTCCGGCGGCGAGCTGTCGCGCACGATGCTGGCGTTGAAGGCCGTGCTCGCCAAGGCGGATCGCGTGCCCACCATGATCTTCGACGAAGTGGACGCGGGGATCGGCGGCCGCGTGGCCACGGCGGTGGCGCACACGCTGGCGGCGGCGGCGGAAGGGCGCCAGGTGCTCTGCGTGACCCACCTCGCGGCCATCGCGGCGCTCGCCCATCATCACCTGCGGGTGGCCAAGAGCGTGCGCGCCGGGCGCACGCGGGTGGCCGCCACCCCGCTCACGGGGGAGGACCGCATCGCGGAGGTGGCGCGGATGCTCGGCGGCGACGCCGCCTCCTCCACGGCGCTCGGTCACGCGCGCACGCTGCTCGGCGGCCGGAAGGGACGCTAGCGAGCCCGTGTATATAATGGTCGTGGAATGATCGACGCCGTCCTCAAGAAGATCTTCGGCACCAAGCACGAGCGCGACGTCAAACGCATGATGCCGGTGGTGGCCGCCATCAACGCGCTCGAACCCGAGGTGAAGGCGCTCAGCGACGCGGATCTGCAAGCGCGCAGCGACGGCTTCCGCGAGCGCCTCGTCAAGGGCGACACGGTCGACGACCTGCTGGCGGAGGCCTTCGCCGTGTGCCGCGAGGCGGCGCGCCGCGTGCTGGGCATGCGCCACTTCGACGTGCAGCTCATCGGCGGCATGGTGCTGCACCAGGGCACGATCGCGGAGATGGCGACGGGCGAGGGCAAGACGCTCGTGGCCACGCTGCCCGCCTACCTCAACGCGCTCACGGGCAAGGGCGTGCACGTGGTCACCGTCAACGACTACCTCGCCAAGCGCGACGCGCAGTGGATGGGCCCGCTCTATCACTCGCTCGGGCTCACGGTGGGCGTGATCCAGCACGAGGCGTCGTTCCAATACGATCCGCACTACTCCACGCCGGACATCCGCATGACGGCGCTGCGGCCCATCGACCGGCGGGCCGCGTACCGGTGCGACATCACCTACGGCACCAATAACGAGTACGGCTTCGACTACCTGCGCGACAACATGCGCTTCTCGCTCGACGAGCTGGTGCAGCGCGAGCTGCATTACGCCATCGTGGACGAGGTCGACTCCATCCTGGTGGACGAGGCGCGAACCCCCCTGATCATTTCCGGGCAGGCCGACGAGTCGACCGACCTGTACTACAAGATCGACCGCATTATTCCGAAGCTGAAGCGCGCCGCCACCATCGTGGAGGGCAAGCTGTCCGAGATCGAAGAGGTGAAGGCGGGCGATTACATCGTGGACGAGAAATCGCGCGCGGTCTCGCTCACCGAGCAGGGGATCGCCACCTGCGAGCGCCTCCTCAACGTGGACAACCTCTACGATCCGAACAACATCACCGTCCTCCACCACATTCAGCAGGGTCTGCGCGCGCACTCGCTCTACCGGCGCGACGTCGAGTACATGGTGAAGGACGGGCAGGTGATCATCGTCGATGAGTTCACGGGCCGGCTCATGCCGGGCCGACGCTGGTCGGACGGGCTGCACCAGGCGGTGGAGGCCAAGGAAGGCGTCAAGATCGAGCGCGAGAACCAGACGCTGGCCACCATCACCTTCCAGAACTACTTCCGCATGTACGACAAGCTCGCCGGCATGACGGGCACCGCGGAGACGGAAGCGGAGGAGTTCGGGAAGATCTACAAGCTCGAAGTCACCGTCATTCCCACCAACGCGCGCCTCATCCGCATCAACCACCCGGACGTCGTCTACAAGACGGAGCGCGAGAAGTTCAACGCGGTGGTGGACGACATCATCAAGCGCAACGCGGCGGGCCAGCCCGTGCTCGTGGGCACCGTGTCCATCGAGAAGTCGGAGGCGCTCTCTACGCTGCTCAAGAAGCGCGGCGTGCGCCACGAGGTGCTCAACGCCAGGTACCACGAGCGCGAGGCGGAGATCGTCGCGCAGGCCGGCCGCGAAGCCGCGGTCACCATCGCCACCAACATGGCGGGCCGCGGCACCGACATCCTCCTCGGCGGCAACCCGGATTTCCTCTCCAAGGAGATCTTGCGCAAACGCGGGCTCGACCCCGTCACCGCGCCCCCCGAGCAGCGCGCCTCCGCCCTCGCGGAAGCGCGCAAGATCACCGAGCCCGAGCACGCGTGCGTGGTGGAGCGGGGCGGGCTGCACATCGTGGGCACCGAGCGCCATGAGTCACGCCGCATCGACAACCAGCTCCGGGGCCGCTCCGGCCGCCAGGGCGATCCGGGCTCCTCGCACTTCTACCTGTCGCTGGAAGACGACCTCCTGCGCATCTTCGGCTCCCAGCGCATCCAGAAGATCATGGAGCGCCTGGGCATGGAGGAAGGCGAGCCCATCGAGCACAAGCTGGTGACGCGCGCCATCGCCACTGCCCAGAAGCGGGTGGAGGCGCACAACTTCGAGATCCGCAAGCACCTGCTCGAGTACGACGACGTCATGAACAAGCAGCGCGAGATCATCTACGGCATGCGCCGCCAGATCCTCGACGGGGAGAGCCAGGCGGAGACGGTGGCGGAGTGGATCGACGACCTCGTCACCGCCACCCTCGACGGCTCCGCCGCCGAGAGCGCGCATCCCGAGGACTGGGATCTCGCGAGCCTGACGGAGGCGCTGTACCGGCAGTTCGACGTGCGCATCCCCGCCCCCCGCTACGAGGAGGCGGGCAGCCGCCAAGCCCTCGACGAGCTCGTGGGCTCGGCGGTGAAGGCGCGCTACGCGGAGCGGGAGCAGGAGCTGGGCGAGCCGCTCCTGCGCGCGCTCGAGCGCCACGAGATGATGATCGTCATCGACGGGCAGTGGAAGGACCACCTGCTCTCCATCGACCACCTCAAGGAGGGCATCGGCCTGCGCGGCTACGGCCAGCGCGATCCGCTCACCGAGTACAAGAAGGAGGCGTTCGACCTCTTCCAGGACATGGTGGAGCGGGTGAAGGGGGCGGTGGTGGAGCGCCTCTTCAAGGTCCAGATCGTGCGCGACGCGCCCATCGAGATGCCGACCATGACCGCGTGGGCGAACACGAGCGAGTCGCGCGGCGAGATGCCGACGGTCGGCGGCGAGTCGCCGATCGCGACCTCGCCCCCGGCGGCGCTCGCGCGCCCTGCCGCGAAGGCGGCGTCGGCGCCGCGCACCCCGACGGGCGAGAAGGTCGGCCGCAACGACCCCTGCTTCTGCGGATCGGGCAAGAAGTACAAGAAGTGCTGTTACCTCAAGCAGGGGGGCGGCTAGCAGGGTTTTTCAGCAGACTCTTAGCTCTCCCGATTCCCGCTCACGAGCTTGTCGCGTACGCGTTGCAGACCGGCGGCGGTGAGGCGGTACTGCTTGCGCGCCTGCCGCGTCGACCCCGCCTTCTTCACCTGGATCATCAGCTGCGGCTTTTCCCTGATCAGCGCCGAGCACGCACGCGTCACGTTACCCACGCCGTGCCCCAGGTTCTTCAGATCGGTATTGATCGTCTGGGCGTCGAGGTTTTCCTTGCCCGCGTTGACCTGGTGCCAGTACGCGACGACCAGGACCTTCTCGGGATCCGTCGCCGGGCGCGCGGCGACGTACAACTCGGCGAGGTCGGCGTGTTCCGCGGGCGCGGCGCCGTGGCCGGCTCCGGGGTCCGGGAGCCCGGCGCCCACGAACCGCTTCCACGCCCATTCGAGCACGCGCTGGATTGCGCTCACGTCGAGACCGTCGATGGCCTCGACCACGCGGGCCAATGCCTTGACCTCCGTTGCCGCGTCAACCCCACCGCGCTGGGTCTTGTCCACTCTCGCTCCCTCCGAGCCGGCCGCGCTCATGACTCGTGTACCGCATCGCCGTCATGTCTGCAATGAGTCCGGCCGATCTATTGCAGATCGCCGTCATGGCCGCTGCCTCCATATCTAGGGTCCCAGGGCGAGGGGCCCCACCGCATGTAGTATTTCCCACTTGCCAGCGCCGCGAGGTGCGTGCTACAAAAACGCATGCGTCTCGAATCGATTACGGTCCACGGCTTCAAATCGTTCGGCGAGAAAACCGTCATCAGGGTGCTGCCGGGCATCACCGGCATCGTCGGCCCGAATGGCTGCGGCAAATCGAACGTAGCCGAGTCGATACGCTGGGCCCTCGGCGAGCAGTCGGCGAAGGCGCTGCGCGGGCACCGGATGGAAGATCTGATCTTCCTCGGCTCTCAGTCGCGCAAGCCCGTGGGCATGGCCGAGGTCGAGCTGAACTTCAGCAACGACGGCGCGGTGGCGCTGCCCTTCAGCGAGATCGCGGTGAGCCGCCGCCTCTACCGCACGGGCGACAGCGAGTACTACCTGAACAAGAGTGTCTCCCGCCTGCGCGACATCCTCGACGTCTTCGCCGGCACCGGCGCCAACCCGCGCGCGTACTCGGTGATGGACCAGGACAAGCTGAACCACATCCTCACCGCCAAGCCGCACGAGCGCCGGGTCTTCATCGAGGAGGCGGCGGGCATCGCGCGCTACAAGCAGCAGCGCAACGAGACGCAGGGCAAGCTCGAGGGCACCCGCCAGAACCTCGTGCGGGTGCGCGACATCATGGACGAGGTCAAGCGCCAGCTCAACTCGCTGGAGCGGCAGGCCAAGAAGGCGCAGCAGTACAAGGTGCTCCAGAACGAGAAGCGCGAGCTGGCGCTCACGCTCGTGGCCGCGGACTACGCCACGCTCACCGCGCAGGCCGAGGAGCACGCGGCGGAGCTGACGCGCCTGCGCGACGGGGAGGCGGGGCTGCGCACACGGCTCTCCGCGCTCGGCGCGCGCGAGGCCCGCCAGCGCGAGCTGCTGCAGGAGAGCGATCACCGCCTGTCGGACCTGCGGCAGGCCGTGCAGAAGGTGCAGGGGGAGCTGGAGCGGCTGCTGGAGCGGCGCGAGCAGATGGGCGTGCAGGCGCGCGAGCTGGCCGAGGAGGCCGTGCGCCTGGACGAGGACATCCGGATCTCGTCGGAGCGCGCGGGCGCCATCGGCGGCGAGCGCGAGAGCGCGCGCGCCGCCCTCGCCGAAGCCGAGCGGGCCTGCGGCGAGCGCACCCAGGTTGCCCGCGACCTGGAAACGGCTGTGAACGCGCATCGCACGGGGCTGGCGTCCGATCGTGACCGGTTGGAGGCGCTGCGACTGGAAGCGGGCAGGGTAGCCGCCGAGCGCGTGGATCTCATGCGCCACGCCGGTGAGCTCCGTGAGCGCCAGACGCAGCTCGGGCGGCGGGGTGAGCGACTCGCCGTCGAGCTCTCGGAAGCGCAAGCGGAGGCTGAGCGCCTCGCCTCCACGCGCGCCACGCTCGAAACCGTGCACGACCGCGCCGTGGCGGAGCTGACATCGCTCACCGCTGAGCGGCAGCGCCTGGTGGCCCTGCTCGCCGAGCGTGAAAGCGAGGCGGTGGCGGCCGAGCGCACGCTCGCGGACGGGCGGCTCGAGCTGGCGGCGCGCCGGTCGAGCTTCGAGGCGCTGCGGGCGCTGGACGCGGCGCGCGAAGGGTATGGCGCCGGCGTGCGCGCCATCTTCTCCGAAGGCGGCGCCTCCAGCCTGCCCGGCGTCATCGGCACCGTCGCCGACCTCCTCGACGTGCCGCCCGGTCTCGAGCGGGCGGTGGAGGCCGTGCTCGGCGAGCGCCTGCAGTGGGTGGTGGTCGATCGCTTCGAGCACGCGCGCGGCGCGGTGGGCTACCTGCACGCGCGCGGCGCGGGGGCGGCGACGTTCCTGCCCCTCGAGCACCTGCCGGCGCC
>CAYQQT010000258.1:0-5986 GCA_964419375.1 uncultured bacterium | reverse complement strand
GCGGGGCGCACGCTGGCCACGCGGGCGCTCACCGACGCCGCCGACCGCGCGGGGCGCGCATGACCCCGCGCACCATTCGCGTCACCGTCAACGGGCAGCGCTACGAGCGCACGGTGGAGCCGCGTCTCACCCTGGCGGACTTCCTGCGCGAGAGCCTCGGGCTCACCGGAACCCACGTGGGCTGCGAGCACGGCGTGTGCGGCGCCTGCACGGTGCTCCACGACGGGCAGCCGGTGCGCTCCTGCCTGCTGCTCGCCGTTCAGCTGGATGGCGCCAGCCTCACCACCATCGAGGGCGTGGCCGACGGCGACACGCTGCACCCTGTGCAGCAGGCGTTCTGGGATCACCACGGCCTGCAGTGCGGCTTCTGCACGCCGGGCATCGTGCTCGTGGCCAAGGCCCTGCTCGAGGAAAACCCGCGGCCCACGGACGCCGAGATCCGGGAAGCGATCTCCGGCAACCTCTGCCGGTGCACCGGCTATCACTTCATCGTGCAGGCGATTCGGGCCGCCGCGGACTCCCGCACATCTTCTTGACGTCGCCCCAGTCGTAATCCGGCAGCAGCGACGGCGCCGGTGGCGCCGCCGCCGCCAGCGCTTTCAGGCGCTCCACCCGATCCGCCGAAGGGGGATGGCTCGAGAGGTACCGCGGGAGCGCGCCCGTGGGGCTCTCGCGCGTGGCGACCTTCCGGAAGGCCGCAATGACCGCGTCCTTCCTACTTAGCACGCGCGCTGTCAGTGCCGACTTAAAAGGGCGGGGATCGTCCTCAGCGCCTGCGCGACCCGGGGGCCGTGCCACGAGAAGGGCTTGCCGTCCACGAGGTGGATGCGTTTGTCCCGCACCGCCGGCACCTCGGGGTATCCCGCGAAGTCGTCCACGTGGACGCGCCGGAAGCGAAAGGGCTCGTCGGGCAGCACGATGACCTGCGGCCGCCGCGACGCCACTTCGTCGAGCGTGAGGGCCGGGTAGCGCTCGGCGCGGTCCTCGAACACGTTGCGGGCCCCGCACACCCGCAGAAGGTCGGATATATAGGTGTCGCGGTTGACCGTCATGTACGGGTTGCGCCAGATCGCGTAGAAGACGTCCACGGGCGGCCGCGACGCGCTCTGCGCGCTCACGCGCTCGTAGAGCGGCTGAAGCTCCGCCAGCATCGCCTCCGCGCGGGCCAGCGTGCCCGTCACCTCGCCGAGGTCGCGGATCATCGCCAGCCCCTCCGCCACCGTGCGCGGGTACGTGACCCACACGGGGATACCCCAGCCGCGAAGCGTGTCGACGTGCTCGCGGACGTTCTCCTCGACGTTGGCGATGACGAGGTCGGGCGCCAGCGCGCGGATGGCGGCGAGGTCGGGGTCCTTCTGGCCGCCCACCTTGGGCTTGGCGCGGACGACGTCACGCGGCTCCGAGCAGTAGACGGTCACGCCCACGAGGGCGTCGGCGAGGCCCAGCTCGCACAACGTTTCCGTGGTGCTGGGAATGAGCGAGACGATACGGCGCGGGGGAGCGGGCAGCGCGAGCGCGACCCCGGAGGCGTCGACGGGCACCTCAGGCGATGCGGCGGCTGCGCAGGCGCTCCACGAGGGCGAGCAGCTCGCGGGTACGGTCGGCGAGCTCCTGGTCCCACTTCATGATCTCCGCCATCGGCTTCTTGCCGTCGATGGCGTCCTCGAGGCTGGTCACCGCCACTCCGAAGAGCTTCAGCAGCCGGCGCGTCTCGTCACTGGGCATGGCAGCAGCGCTCCTTTACTCGTCGACGTTGATCTCGGGAGCGTCCTTCCAGCGGGGCGCGCTCTCGGGCTTGAAGTTCTTCGTGTTCACGAAGTGCATCCCCTGGTGCAGGTTCATCTTGAACTTTCCCCCGCCGAAGCGGCCGTCGATCCACGCGAGGGGATCCTCGAGGAAAGGCCCCATCTCGGCCGAGGGCAGGCGCACCAGCCACTTGAAGCGGATGGTGCCCGCGAACGGCTCCTGCACGCCGATGGTCGCGGTGAACTCCGGCCACACACGCCCGAATTCCGCCAGGATCTCCCGGCGCGACGGCCGCTCGAGGCCGCGGTTGAGGAGGTTGCGCTTGAGGTACGGCTCGATCAGGTCCCAGCACCATGCCGCGATCACGACGGGGCGGAGTGTACCACGCTTGGCGCGCCGTGGGCGCGCGCGCCCTAGCCTATACTGTGCGCCGTGGCCGCCGCCTCTCCGGCTCTCATCCTGATCGCCGACGACACGGCGGACAACCGCGAGATGTACGCGGAGTATCTCGCCTTCCTCGGCTACCGCGTCGAGACCGCCGACAACGGCATCACCGCACTGTCGCTGGCCCAGAATCTCCGCCCCGATCTGGTCATCATGGATCTGTCCATGCCGGACATGGACGGCTGGGAAGCATCGCGTCGTCTCAAGGCGGACCCCGACCTCGCGATGATCCCCATCCTCGTGGTGACCGGACACGCGCTCGACGGCGCGGAGCGCGCAGCGCTCGCCGCCGGCGGCGATGCCTTCCTCACCAAGCCGTGCCTGCCCGAGCAGCTCGCCGCCAAGGTGGAGGATATGCTGCGCGGGAGATTACATGGGGGGGCCTAGAACGGGCCCCCCAAGCCCGATCGATTACATGGGGGGCCTCGAACGGGCCCCCCAAGCCCCCCGACGCTCGGCAGCGCCCCGGCAAAGCCGTGGCACTCCTCGATGACCGTCCAGCCTTCTTACGCTCGGCGGCGGCGGCGAGCGCGGCTTTACACTTCGGCGTGGCGTGTACGATGAAGGTGTGAAGAACTTCGAGATTGCACGTCTGTTTTATGAGATGGCGAGCTTGCTCGAAGTGCGCAACGAGTCGGTGTTTCGTGTGCGGGCTTACCAGCGCGGGGCTCAGACGCTGGAGACGCTTACCGAGGATGTGGCGGCGGTGGCGGCGCGCGGCGGATTGCAGCAGCTTCCCGCCATCGGCAAGGATCTGGCCGCCCGCATCGAGGAGTACCTCGCCACCGGCCGCATCGCGCAGCTCGACCGGCTGCGCGCGGAGCTGCCCGAGAAATTCCTCACCCTACTCGAGGTGCGCGGCCTCGGTCCCAAGACCGCCAAGGCGCTCTACGAGCAGCTCGGCGTGGACTCCATCGAGCGGCTGGAGGAGCTGTGCCGGTCCAAGGCGATCGTGGGTGTGGCGGGCATCCGCGAGAAGACGTGCGAGAACATCCTCAAGGGCATCGCGAGCCTGAAGGCGGGGCGGACGCGCACGCTCATGTCCACCGCGCGCGCGGTGGCGCGCCAGGTGGCGGAGGTGCTGCGCGCGCACGGCGGTGTGGAACGGCTGGAGATCGCGGGCTCGCTGCGCCGCATGCGCGAGAGCGTGAAGGACATCGACATCCTCGTCACCTCGCGCGAGCCCGCGCGCGTCATCGGGGCGCTCACCTCCCTGCCCTCCGTCGTCGAGGTCATGGGCAAGGGCGACACCAAGGTGACCGTGCGCCACCAGGATGGGCTCGCCATCGATCTTCGCGTGGTCGCGCCGGAGGCCTTCGGCGCCGCCCTGCAATACTTCACGGGGTCCAAGGAGCACAACGTCAGAACGCGCGAGATCGCGTCGCGAATGGGTTTGAAGATCAGCGAGTACGGCGTCTTCGACGAAGCGACGGGCGACCGCGTGGCGGGCACCACGGAAGAGGACGTGTACGCCGCCATCGGGTTGCCGTGGATCCCGCCCGAGCTGCGCGAGAGCGGCGGCGAGATCGAGGCCGCGCGCGAGGGGCGGCTGCCCGCCCTCGTGACCGCCGCCGATATTCGCGGCGACCTGCACGCGCACACGGAGTGGTCGGACGGCCATCACCCGCTCGAGAAGCTGGTGGCGGCGGCACAGGCGCGCGGCTACGAGTACATCATCGTGTCCGACCACTCGAAGTCCCTCACCATCGCGGGAGGCCTCAGTGTGGAGGAGCTGCGCGCGCAGGTGGCGAAGATCCGGGCGCTGCAGCCGGGGTTCAAGATCCGCATCCTCACCGGCACCGAGTGCGACATCCTGGAGGACGGCCGCATGGACTTCCCCGACGAGGTCCTCGCCGATCTCGACGTCGTCCTCGCCGCTGTCCACTCGCGCTTCCGGCAGTCGCGCGCGGACATGACGGCGCGCATCGTGCGCGCGCTCGCCCACCCGCACGTCGACGTGCTCGCGCATCCCACCGGCCGCCTCATCGGCTCACGCGAGCCGTACGACGTCGACATGGAAGCCGTCTTCGCGACCGCCCGCGCGCACGGCAAGGCCATCGAGATTAACTCGTCGCCGGACCGCCTCGATCTCTCCGACGTCCACGCGCGCCGCGCCGCCGACCTCGGGATCCCGATCGCCATCTCCACCGACACCCACTACCTCTCGAACTTCGACTTCCTCGAGTACGGCCTCGCCGTCGCGCGCCGCGCCTGGATCGGCCCCGCCCAAGTCCTCAACACCCGCCCCCTCGCCGACCTCCTCGCCTGGACCGCCTCACACCGCTAACCCCCGCCCGCCGGACTATCGAGGAGCGCCACGGCTTTGCCGGGGCGCCGCCGAGCGCAGGGGGGCTTGGGGGGCCCGGGGGCGAGGCCCCCCATGTAACCGATCGGGCTTGGGGGGCCCTTCGAGGCCCCCCATGTAGAATATCGCGATGGCGGCGGAGGCTCCTTCGGTCGACGTGCGGGTGCGGCGAGCGGCGTTGTGGGGGATGCTGGCGGCGAAGATCGTGGGCGGGTGGGGACTGGGCTGGGATATCCGCTGGCATCTGATGATCGGGCGCGATTCGTTCTGGATCGCGCCGCACGTCATGACGTACTTCAGCGTCGCGGTCACCGCCATCCTTGCGCTCGGCGTGCTCGCGCTCGAGACATGGACCGCGCGCGGCGGCCCGGGGGCGCCGGCGGGAAGTGTGAAGCTGGCGGGGCTGGTGGGATCGCGCGGGTTTCATCTCGCGTGGTGGGGGATCGCGCTCACGATCCTCGCGGCGCCCATCGACGATCTGTGGCATCGCCTGTTCGGGATCGACGTGACGCTGTGGAGCCCGCCTCACCTGCTCGGACTCGCGGGCGCGCAGGTCAATACGCTCGCCTGCGTGGCGATCGCGATGGAAGCGTGGCCGCGCGGCCACCGGGCGCGCACGTTCGCTCTCGGTCTCGTCGTCACGCTGCTGCTGGGCGCCTTCGAAGTGGTCGTCGATCCTTCGGTGCAGACGGCCTTCCTGCGGGGCGGCGTCTACTTCTTCACCTACGCCGTGCTGGGCGGCCTCGCCTTCTGCTTCACGCTCGTGCTCGCCGCGCGCACGACGCAGCACCGGCCCATGCCCGTGGTGGCCGCAGCCGGTGCCGTGCTGTTCCAGCTGACGGTCCTCGCCGTCGCGGACGCCGGCTTCGCGATTCTGCATCCCGTGCCCGCCATCGAGGCGGCGATCGCCGCCGATCCCGGCGCCCCCCTCGCCGTGGCGCACGAGATGGCCCGGCGCAACGGAACACCGCCCGGCCGCTCGCTCTGGCTGCGCATCTTCCCCGTCCTCCCCGCCCTCCTCCTCGTCGTCCTCGACGCCCGCCGCCGCTGGCTCCTCGCCTCAATCACCTTCGGCGTCAGCCTCGCCGCAGTCTCCGGCACTCTTCTCGCACGCTCCCCGTCCCTCAGCCACGTGCTGCCCGGACCACCGGAGATCGTCGCCGGCCTCGTCCTCGCCGCCGTCGCGTCCGTGGCAGGCGGAGCGCTCGCCATCCGCGCCGCGCACGCCCTCGACCCCATCAGCGTTTCATCACGCAGAAGCGCTGGTGTCATCCGGTAGACTTGCCTGGATGGAGCCGGCCGAGCGCTTCTGCCCCGCATGCGCGAAAACAATCGAAGAGGGCGAGCCGTCGTCTTCTTCGAGCGCGAAATGTACCACCTCGATTACGTCCCCGCCGCCCGCCACATCCCCCCACCCCGCGAACCCGTTTCTAATCGGATGGGGGGCCTCGAAGGGCCCCCCAAGCCCCCCAGCGCTCGGCAGCGCCCCGG
>CAYQQT010000257.1:0-5990 GCA_964419375.1 uncultured bacterium | reverse complement strand
CACGCCCACCGCCGCCGCCGCGCGCACGGCCACCAGGGCGCGGGTGCCGTTGCTGGTGGTGAAGACGACGGTGCGCCCACCCACGCGCGCGGGCGAGAACTCCAGCGGCGAGTTGCCGAGGTCGAAGCCCCGCAGCGGCTCCCCCCGGCGCTCGCCCGCGATGAGGGCGCCCGGAATGGCGGCGGCGCGCCGCCGCGCCTCGTCGGCGTCGGTGACCGGCACCACCGCCACGCAGCCGTTGGCGAGCGCGGTGATGATGGTGGTGGAGGCGCGCAGGACGTCGACGACGAGCACGGTGGAGGCGGGCAGGTCTCCGGCGTTCAGAACATCCGGGGTGACGGCGACGTCGAGCCGCACGTCAGCTCCGGCGGTCGCGCAGGGAGCGAATCTTCAGCCGCAGCGCGTTGAGGTTGATGAATCCCTCGGCGTCGCGCTGGCGATAGACGGTGTCGGCCTCGAAGGTGGCGAAGTCGGTGCGGTAGAGCGAGCGGGGCGAGCGGCGGCCGGCCACGGTGACGTTGCCCTTGTAGAGCTTCAGGCGCACCGTCCCGCTCACGTCGCGCTGGCACTCGTCCATGAACGTCTGCAGCGCCTGCCGCTCGGGGGAGAACCAGAAGCCGTAGTAGATCATCTCCGCGTAGCGCGGCACCAGCGAGTCGCGCAGGTGCAGCACCTCGCGGTCGAGCGTGAGCGATTCCAGCGCCCGCCGCGCCACCGTGAGGATGGTCCCTCCCGGCGTCTCGTACACGCCGCGCGACTTCATGCCCACGAAGCGGTTCTCGACGAGGTCCACGCGCCCGATGCCGTGCTCGCCGCCCACGCGGTTGAGGCGCGTGAGGAGCGGCACCGGCGCCAGCCGGTCGTCGTCGACGGCGACGGGATCGCCCGCCTCGAAGTCGACCTCGACGTACACGGGGATGTCGGGCGCCGACTCCGGCGATTGCGTGAGCAGGAACATCTTGTCGGGCGGCTCCGCCCACGGGTCCTCGAGGATGCCGCCCTCGTAGGAGATGTGGAAGAGGTTGCGATCGGTGGAGTAGGGCCGCTCCGCGGTGACGGGCACCGGGATGTCGTGGCGGCGCGCGAAGTCCATGAGAGCGGTGCGGGAGTTGAGGTCCCACTCGCGCCAGGGCGCGATCACCGTGAGCTGCGGCGCGAGCGCGGCGTACGTGAGCTCGAAGCGCACCTGGTCGTTGCCCTTGCCGGTGGCGCCGTGCGACACGGCGTCGGCGTGCTCCTCGAGGGCGACCTGCACCTGCGCCTGCGCGATGAGAGGGCGCGCGATGGAGGTGCCGAGCAGGTAGCTGCCCTCGTACACCGCGGCCGCCCGCAGCATGGGGAAGATGAAGTCCTTCACGAAGGCGTCGCGCAGATCCACGATGTGCACGGAGCTGGCGCCCGTCTTGAGCGCCTTGTCGCGCACGGGCAGCAGCTCCTCCCCCTGCCCGAGGTCGGCGCAGAAGGCCACCACCTCGCAGCGGTACTCCTCGATGAGCCAGCGCAGGATCACGGAGGTGTCGAGGCCGCCTGAATAGGCAAGGATGGCCTTCTTCACCGCGGGCCGCGCGTCACGCATCGCCGAGCGAGCCTCCGAGGAGATCGAAGATGACCGCCTTCTGCACGTGCAGCCGGTTCTCGGCCTGGTCGAGGACGATCGACTGCGGGCTGTCCACCACGCTGTCGGTGATCTCCTCGCCCCGGTGCGCGGGCAGGCAGTGCATGACGAGCGCGGACGGCTTGGCGAAGCGCAGCACCGTGTCGTTGATCTGGTAGCGGCTGAACGCCTCCAGCCGCTTCTCGCGCTCCGCCTCCTGGCCCATGCTCGTCCACACGTCCGTGTAGAGCACGTCGGCGCCGGTGGCGGCGGCGCGCGCGTCCTCGGTGATCTGCACGCGCGCGCCCAGCTTGCGCACGGTGGCCTGCACGGCGGGGCTCGGCTCGTAGCCGGGCGGGCACGCCACCACCACGGTGACGCCGAGGAGGGCGCCCACGATCATGATGGAGTGGCACACGTTGTTGCCGTCGCCGATCCACGCCAGGCGCATACGGGAGAAGTCCACGCCGCGCTCCCACAGCGTGAAGTAATCGGCGAGCGCCTGGCAGGGATGGTCGAGATCGGAGAGCGCGTTCACGACGGGAATCGTCGCGTGCTCGGCCATCGCCTCCACGCTCGCGTGCGAGTGCACGCGGGCCACGATGCCGTCCACCCAGCGCGAGAGGTTGCGCGCGACGTCGGGCACCGACTCCCGGGTGCCAAGCCCGATCTCGCTGCCCGCGAGGTAGATGGCGCGCCCCCCCAGCTGCAGGACGCCCACCTCGAAGGTCACGCGCGTGCGCAGCGACGGTTTCTCGAAGATGAGCACCAGGGAGCGGCCTGCCAGCGGCGTGTCGCGGTGGCCCGCTTTCCAGCGCTGCTTGAGGTCGGCGGCGAGCGCGAAGAGGTGCAGGACGTGCTCGCGCGTGAGATCGCCCGAGGAGACGAGATGTCTCACGCCGGCTTTCCGCGCAGCGCCCCTTCGATGATCTCCAGCGCCCGCGCGCAGTCCCGCGACTCCACGATCATCGGCGGTGTCAGGCGCAGCACCGTGTCGCCGGCGGTCAGCGCGAGCAGCCCCGCCTCGCGACAGGCGTCCACGACCGGCGCCGCCGCCACCGAAAGCTCGATGCCGATGAGCAGGCCGCGGCCCCGCACGGCGCGGATGACCGGCAGCCTCGTCTGCAGCGCCCGCAGCCCGTCCATCAGCTCCCGGCCCATCCGGGCGGCGCGCTCGGGCATGCGATCACCGAGGACGGTCGTCAGCGTCGCCAGCGCCACGGACATCACGAACGGCGTGCCGCCGAACGTGGAGCCGTGCGTGCCGCTGGTGAGGACGCTCGCCACCTCCTCGCGGCAGAGCATGGCGCCGATGGGCACGCCGTTGGCGAGCGCCTTGGCGAGCGTCATGATGTCGGGCTCGACCCCCGCGTGCTCGTACGCCCACAGGCGGCCCGTGCGCCCCACGCCCGTCTGGATCTCGTCGAGGATCAGCAGCGCCCCCGCCTCGTCGCACAGCTTGCGCAGCCCCGGCAGGTAGTCGTCGTCCGGCACGTTCACGCCGCCCTCGCCCTGGATGGGCTCCACGAGGATGGCAGCGGTGCGGCTGTCGATGGCGCGCTCCATCGCGCGCAGATCGTTGTACGGCACGTGCTTGAAGCCCGGCATGAGGGGCTCGAAGCCGTGCTGGTACTTCTCCTGCCCGGTGGCCGTCACCGTGGCCAGCGTGCGGCCGTGGAAGGAGTTGCGGGTCGAGATGATTTCATACCGGTCGGAGGCGCCGCGCTCCTTGCCGTACTTGCGCGCCAGCTTCAGCGCCGCCTCGTTGGCCTCCGCCCCCGAGTTGCAGAAGAAGACGCGGTCGGCGAAGGAGTTGTCGACGAGGAGCTTGGCGAGATGGATCTGCGGCGCCGTGTGGTAGATGTTCGACACGTGCAGCAGCGTGGCCGCCGCCTCGCGGATGGCGCCCGTGACCACGGGATGGCAGTGGCCGAGCGAGGTGACGGCGATGCCCGCCGTGAAGTCGAGGTATTCGCGCCCGTCCGAATCCCACACGCGCACGCCTTCGCCCCGCACGAGCAGGATGGGCGTGCGCCCGTAGTTGGGCGTATGGTACTTCGCGGACCACTCGAGGAGCGTCTTGGTGTCCGGAGCGGACGTCATAACACAATCTCCGTGCCGATGCCTTCCCGCGTGAACAGCTCGAGGAGGATCGCGTGCGGCACGCGACCGTCGATGATGTGCGCCTTCGCGGTGCCGCCCTCCAGGGCGCGCAGCGACGACTCCACCTTGGGCAGCATGCCGCCCTCGATGACGCCCTCCTGCATCAGCCGCTCCGCGTCCTTGCGGTAGAGCGTGCTCACGAGGCGGCCGTCGACGCCCTTGATGCCCTGCACGTCGGTGAGGTGGATGAGCTTCTCGGCGCCCACCGCCGCCGCCACCTCCCCTGCCACGAGATCGGCGTTGATGTTGTACGTCTCCCCGGCGGCGCCGATGCCCACGGGCGCGATGACGGGGATATAGCCGTTGTCCTCGAGGAGCCGGATGGGAGCGGCGTTGACGCCGGTCACCTCGCCCACGAGGCCGATGTCGACGCTCTCACCGTCGGGCGTGCGGTGCAGGCGGCGGCGGGCCACGAGGAGGTTGGCGTCCTTGCCCGACAGCCCGATGGCCTTGCCGCCGTGCAGGTTGATGAGGCCGACGATCTCCTTGTTGATCTTGCCCACCAGCACCATCTCGACGATCTCCACCGTCTCCTGGTCGGTCACGCGCATGCCGCCCACGAAGCGCGGCTCCTTGCCCAACCGCTTCATGAGGGCGCCGATCTGCGGCCCGCCGCCGTGCACGATGACGGGATTGATGCCGACCAGCTTCAACAGAATGACGTCGAGCGCGAAGGGCTCCTTGAGGTCGGCCTGGTCCATGGCGGCCCCGCCGTACTTGATGATGACGGTCTTGCCGCGGAACTCCCGGATGTACGGGAGGGCCTCCATGAGGATCTCGACCCGGCGCACGTCGGGCGAGGCGCTCACAGGATGTACCGCGAGAGATCCTGGTCCCGCATGATGTCGTGCAGGCGCAGCCGGACGTATTCGGCGTCGATCGTCAGCTCCTTGCCCGGCTGGTCCGGGGCCTCGAACGAGATCTCCTCCAGCAGCTTTTCCATGATCGTGTACAGGCGGCGGGCGCCGATGTTCTCGGTGCTCGCGTTCACCCGCATCGCGATGTCCGCGATCGCCTCCACCGCCTCCGGCAGGAAGGTGAGCCCGACCTTCTCCGTCTTCAGCAGCTCGACGTACTGGCGTATCAACGCGTTCTGAGGCTCGGTCAGAATGCGGACGAAATCCTCGCGCGTCAAGGGCTCCAGCTCCACCCGGATGGGGAACCGGCCCTGCAGCTCCGGGATGAGGTCCGAGGGCTTGGCGATGTGAAAGGCGCCGGCGGCGATGAACAGGATGTGGTCGGTGCGGACCACGCCGTACTTGGTCGTCACCGAGGAGCCCTCCACGATGGGCAGCAAGTCGCGCTGGACGCCTTCGCGAGACACGTCGGGTCCGTGGCCACCCTCGCGGCTGGCCACCTTGTCCAGCTCGTCGAGGAACACGATGCCCGAGTTCTCGACGCGCCGCACCGCCTGCGTCACCACCTCGTCCATGTCGACGAGCTTCTGCGCCTCCTCCTGCACCAGGAGCCGTCGCGCTTCCGCCACCGGCACGCGCCTCCGCTTCGTGCGCTGGGGAAGCATGGTGGACAGCATGTCCTTGAGGTGGATGCCCATCTCCTCCATCCCCTGCCCGGAGAAGACCTCCATCATCGGCATCGCCATCTGCTGCTGCGTTTCGATCTCGATCAGGCGCTCGTCCAGCCGGCCCGCCCGCAGCTGCGCGCGCAGCTTGTCGAGGGTGGCCTCGCGCGAGGCGTCGGGGCCCACCTGCTCGAGCGTCCCGCTCGAATACGGCTCGGTGGAACGCCGTGGGAGCAGCAGGTCGAGGAGACGGTCCTCGGCGAGGCGCTCCGCCTTCTCCTGCACCTGCGCCATCCGCTCCGCCTTCACCATGTTGACGCCGAGCTCGGTGAGGTCGCGGATCATCGACTCCACGTCGCGGCCCACGTAGCCGATCTCCGTGTACTTCGAGGCCTCCACCTTGATGAAGGGCGCCTGCGCCAAGCGCGCCAGGCGCCGCGCGACCTCCGTCTTCCCCACGCCCGTGGGTCCGATCATGATGATGTTCTTCGGCGCCACCTCGTCGCGCAGCTCGGCGGGCAAATTCTGCCGCCGCCAACGATTGCGCAGCGCCACCGCCACCGCCCGCTTGGCCCGGTGCTGGCCGACGATGTAGCGGTCCAGCTCGGCCACGATCTGGGCGGGCGTGAGCTCGGTCACTGTATAGGAGGTTGGCAGCCCGGCTTGAAGCTCGGGTGGCCTGTTCGAGATGGTTGCCGGCTCCGTCCTGCG
>CAYQQT010000256.1:0-6036 GCA_964419375.1 uncultured bacterium | reverse complement strand
CTAGCGCCGCTGCTCCCAGTCGAAACTGGACGTCCCGGGCGGGGCGGGCCAGAGATCCTCGCCCGTGACGATCCACTTGCCGCCGCAGCCTTCCTGGCCGGCGGCCGCCGCTGCCTTGTAACCGGTGCCGAACGTGAGGAGGAGCACCGCGATGCCGACCACGCCCCCCGCCACGCAGGTGATGGTGCGTCCCGGAATCAGGAACGCGTTGACGACGCCGGCGCCCACGTTGTAGACGGCTGCGTCGCGCTCCGTGGTGCTCGAGGCCTTCATCCGCTCCTGGAAGAGATCGGGCTGCACCGCCGGCGCAGGCTGCGCCGGCTGCTGCGCGAGCGCGGGCGCCAACGGGCCACCCGCCGTGAGCGACAGGATCAACGTCAACGTCACCAGCCGAATCGCCGTAGTCATATCCAAGAACCTCCTGTGAGACCCCCATTGTGAATCTCGACGATCCGGGATTCGCTCATAAATCGTCAGCCCGGACCGGAGCGGTGGAGGCAAGTCGAACTATAACCCGGAAAGGTCTATAATCGCGTCACTTTTGCTACCGGAGGGTCCACAGCCATGAAGCTCGTCCGCTTCTCCGTGAACGGTCAACCGCCCCGCGTCGGCGTGCTCCAGGGCGACCGCATCGGCGACATCCAGGCCAGCCTCGCCGCCTCGCTCGCCCGCCGGGGCGTCACCCGCGCCTCCGAGATCGCGGCCGCGCTGGCGCCCCAGTCCACTCGCGGCATTCTCGAAGGCGGCGCCGCCACCATGGACGCCATGGCCGCCATCACCGAGTGGGTGAGCGTGCCCACCGCGAGCGCGCGCCTGCACGCGCCCATCAGCGATCCCGGCAAGTTCATCTGCATCGGGTTGAACTACAGCGACCACGCGGCGGAGGCGGGCGTTCCCGTTCCCAAGGAGCCGCCCATCTTCGCGAAGTTCGCGAACGCGATCCTCGATCCGGGCGAGCCCATCCTCCGGCCGCGCGGCTCCTCGCAGCTCGATTGGGAAGTGGAGCTGGGCGTGGTGATCGGGCGCCCCGCCCGCCACGTGGCGCGGGACAAGGCGCTCGACTATGTCTACGGCTACACGATCATCAACGACGTGAGCGCGCGCGATTTCCAGATGACGACGAGCCAGTGGATGGCGGGCAAGATCTTCGAGACGGCGGCGCCCATCGGTCCCTACATCGCCGACAAGAGCGAGGTGCCGGATCCGCACGTGCTCAACCTCAAGACGTGGGTCAACGGCAAGCAGATGCAGAACGGCAACACCAAGGCGTTCATCTTCGACGTGCGCTACGTCGTGAGCTTCCTCTCCAACCTCATGACGCTGTCGCCCGGCGATCTCATCGCCACCGGCACGCCGCCCGGCGTCGGCCTCGGCATGAAGCCGCAGGTGTGGCTGCAGCCCGGCGACGTGTGCCGCATGGAGATCACGGGCCTCGGCAGCATCGAGAACCCGGTGAAGGAAGCGTAGTGCTGGACCTCATCCGCCCGCTGGTCGTCTCCAACGATTCGAAGATCGTGCTGCTCTCCCTCGACGGCCTCGGCGGACTGCCGAGGCCGGAGACGGGCCGCTCGGAGCTGGAGACGGCGCGCGTGCCCAACCTCACGCGGCTGGCCTCGGAGGCGGCGTGCGGCCTCATCCGGCACGTCGCCCCCGGCATCACCCCCGGCAGCGGCCCCGGCCACCTCGGCCTCTTCGGCTACGACGCGTTGCGCTTCCAGGTGGGCCGCGGCGTGCTGGAAGCGCTCGGGATCGAGTTCGACCTGCGCGCGGGGGATGTGGCCGCGCGCGGGAACTTCTGCACGGTCGACGCGCAGGGTCTCATCACCGACCGCCGCGCGGGCCGCATCAGCACCGACCTCTGCGTGCGCCTCACCGACCGCCTGCGGACGATCCGGGTGCCGGGCGTGGAGGTCCTCGTGGAGCCGGTCAAGGAGCATCGCTTCGTGCTCGTGCTGCGCGGGGCCGGGCTCAGCGGCCGGCTGTCGGAGACCGATCCGCAATTGCTCGGCAAGCCGCCTCTGCCCGTGCACGGGCAGGACGCGGAGGCGGCGCCCACGGCGGCGCGCGTGAACGACTTCATCGCGCAGGGGTTACGGCTGCTCGCCGACGCCGCCCCCGCCAACATGATCCTGCTGCGCGGGTTCGACCAGCTCCCCGCCCTGCCCCGCTTCCCCGAGGTCTTCGGCCTGCGCGCGGCCGCCATCGCGGCCTATCCCATGTACCGTGGCCTCGCCAAGCTCGTCGGCATGGACGTGCTGAAGACGGGCGCGACCTACGCGGACGAGATCGCCACCATGCGGGAGCACTGGGGCGCGTACGACTTCTTCTTCGTCCATTACAAGGACACCGACAAGGCGGGCGAGGACGGCGACTTCGACGCCAAGGTGGCCGCGCTCGAGCGCTTCGACGCCTTCCTGCCGGAGATCCGCGCCCTGGGCCCCGACGTCCTGCTCATCACGGGCGATCACGCGACGCCGTCGATCCTGGCCGCGCACGGCTGGCAGCCGGTGCCCGCGCTGCTCTGGAGCCGCTACTGCGGCGCCGACGCGGTGACGGCGTTCACCGAGCGCGCGTGCGGCGCGGGCAGCCTCGGGCTCCTGCCCGCCCACCACCTGATGCCGCTCGTCATGGCCAACGCCCTGCGGCTCACCAAGTTCGGCGCGTGAGGGGGCCGCATGCGCTTTCTCGTAAGGCTGGTGGGCGGCATGTGGGTGGCGACCCTCATCGTGAGCATCGCGTTCGCGTACCTGGAGGTGAAGGACGAGCGTAGCCGGCTCATCCTCGACCTGCAGCGGCGCTCCTCGCTCGCCGCCGACGCGGTGCGGGAGGCGAGCGAGCGCCTGGTGGCCCGCGGCGCCAAGACGGGCTACGAGCGTGTGCTGCAGCGCTTCGGCCGCACGGACCGATCCGTCGCGATCTATGACGCCTTCGGCAGCGTCATCGACGCCACCGTCGACGTGAAGCCGCACCTCGGCCCTCTGTCGCCCTTCGTCACCCAGGCCATCCAGAGCAACGGTCCCGTGCGCGACTTCCATCGCGTGGCGGGACGCACCACGTGGGTGCACGTGCTGCCCCTGCAGCAGGACGATCGCCCCATCGGCGCCGTGGCCGTCCTCCTCGACGCGGATTACCTGGACACCAGCGAGTGGAACCTCTGGCGCCGGACGGCGGTACGCATCGGCGTGCTCATGCTGCTGCTGACGGGCATCACGTGGATGCTGGTGCGCTGGTCGGTGACGCGGCCGGTGGCGCGCATGGCGGAGTGGACGAAGAGCCTGAAGGCGGGGCTGCCGGTGGCGCCGCCGCCCGACGCGGACGAGAGCCTCTTCGGGTCCCTCGCCACGGAAGTCACCGGACTGGCGCGCACGCTCGCGCGCGCGCGCCAGTCCGCCGAGCAGGAGGCGCGGCTGCGGCTGGCGGGCGAGAGCGTGTGGACGGAGGAGCGCCTGCGGCAGTTCGTCGAGATGCGCTTCGGCGAGCGCCCCGTGTACGTGGTCTCCAACCGTGAGCCGGTGAGCCACGTGCGGGAGGGGCGCACGGTGCGCGTGATGCGTCCGGCGAGCGGCCTCGTCACCGCCCTCGAGCCCATCATGGAGGCGTGCGGCGGCGTGTGGGTCGCGCACGGCAGCGGCGACGCCGACCGCGAGGTGGGCGAGCGCGTGGGCCTGCCCGCCGACGATCCCACCTACACGCTGCGCCGCGTGTGGCTGAGTGACGCCGAGGAAGCCGGCTACTACTACGGCTTCGCCAACGAGGGACTGTGGCCCCTCTGCCACATCGTGCACGAGCGTCCCCAGTTCCGGGTGAGCGACTGGGAGCACTACCGCGCGGTGAACGCGCGCTTCGCGCGCGCCCTCCTGGAGGAGATGGAGAAGGCCGATCACCCCATCGTGCTCGTGCAGGACTATCACTTCGCGCTCCTGCCGCACTTCATCAAGCAGGCGCGCCCAGACGCGCGCGTGGCGCTCTTCTGGCACATCCCGTGGCCGAACTTCGAGGCCTTCGGCATCTGCCCCTGGCAGGACGACATCCTCCTCGGCATGCTCGGCGCCGACCTCGTCGGCTTTCACACGCAGTTCCACTGCAACAACTTCCTGGAGACGGTGGAGCGCTCCATCGAGGGCCGCATCGAGTGGGACCGCTTCACGGTCGTGCGCGGGCAGCACACCACGCACGTCCGGCCCTTCCCCATCAGCGTGGCGCCGGAGCTGTCGGAGCCGCCGCCGTCCGGCGACCGCGCCGCCTTCCTGGCCGAGCTGGGGGTGTCCGCCGAGATCATCGGCGTGGGCGTCGACCGCCTGGACTACACGAAGGGGCTGCCGGAGCGCTTTCGCGCCATCCGGCGCTTCTTCGAGCGGTGGCCCGAGTACCGCCGGCGCCTGGTCTTCGTGCAGATCGCCTCGCCCAGCCGTAGCCGCATCCCGCGCTACCATGCGCTGCAGCAGGAGGTGCGCGAAGCCGTGCGCGCCATCAACGACAGCCTCGGCGAGCGCGGGTGGCAGCCCATCGTCTATCGTGAGCGGCACCACGATCACGACGAGGTGCGCCGCGTGTACCGGCACGCCGACTTCTGCATGGTGACGTCCCTGCACGACGGCATGAACCTGGTGGCCAAGGAATACGTGGCGGCCCGCAGCGACGACGACGGCGCCCTGATCCTGAGCCGCTTCACCGGCGCCTCCCAGGAGCTACGCGATGCCCTCCTCGTCAACCCCTACGACGTGGAGGACACGGCGGAGGCGATCCACACCGCGGTCACCATGAGCGCGGAAGACCGCCGCTCGCGCATGGCGCGCATGCGCGCGCAGGTCCGGGAGCACAACATCTACGGCTGGGCCGGGCTGCTCCTTGCCGAGCTCGCCCGTATGCCGGCCGCGCGTCCCGTCATCCAGTCGGAGTGAAAAGCTCCCCATGCAGTCGGGTTGGTAGCTCTTACCGAGTAATAGCTGCTAATTTTCGGCGCTCGACCACAAGTCGTTGAAAAATTGAGACTCGTTTCTGGCACATGACTTGCCTTGAACTACTGCCATTCGCCGTGTGGGCCGCCGCCGGCGCCAAGTCAAAACGCGAAAGGCAGACTCGAGCCATGGAAGAGATGACGGACATCCAGATGACGGGCGCGCCGCCGTGCGGCCGCTGCCACATGCTCGTGGCCCGCTACGCCCCCCAGGTGGTCGCGTCCACCGGCACGTATCACCGCGAGTGCTACGAAGCGTGGTACTTCGGCCGGTTCGGCAAGCGGCCCGCGCTGCTCGCCGGCGGTAACGGCGACCGCCACCGCTACCAGGTCCGCGAGCAGATCCGCGACCGCGCCGCCTGACACGCGCGTGCCGTCCCGCCGCGTCCGCCGTGAGCGTGACAGCCTCGGCGTGAAGACGGTGCCGGCGCGCGCGCTGTTCGGCATCTTCACCCAGCGCGCCTCGGAGACGTTCCGCCTCAGCGGGCGGCCGCCGCATCCCGCCCTCGTCCGCGGTTACGCACGCATCAAGCGCGCTGCTGCACGCGTCAACGCGGGTCTCGGCCTGCTGCCGCAGCGCTGGGCGGCGGCCATCGTTGCCGCCGCCGACCGCATCATCAAGGGCGACGTCCCGGACGCCGCCGTGCTGGACATCTTTCAGGCGGGGGCGGGCACGGCCTCCCACATGAACGTCAACGAGGTGATCGCCAACCTCGCCAACGAGCGGCTGGGCGGGCGGCGCGGCGTGTACGCGCCCATCCATCCCAACAACCACGTCAACCTCGGCCAGTCCTCGAACGACGTCACCCCCACCGCCATCCGGCTCATGGCGCTCGAACTGTGCGACCCCTTGCAGCGTGAGTTGGCGGCGCTGGAGCGGTCGCTCCGCCGGCTCGCCGCACGCGAGCGGGCAATCGTCAAGCCCGGCCGCACCCACTTTCAAGATGCGGTCCCCATCACGTACGGCCAGGTCTTCACGGGATACGCGGAGGCCGTGCGCAGCGCCTCGCGCGCGCTGGACGCGGCGGTCGCGGAGGCGAGCGTCATCGGCCTCGGCGGCACCGCCGTCGGCACCGGGC
>CAYQQT010000255.1:0-6053 GCA_964419375.1 uncultured bacterium | reverse complement strand
CCGGCGGAGGCGATGATGTTGTTCATGGCGTGGGCGATGACGCCGGGGAGGAGGCTGCCGGTCGCTTCGTAGGCGTACGCCCACAGGACGCCGCTCATGAAGACGCTGGCGAAGCCGAGACTGCCGTAGCCATGCGCGAGGCCGAAGACGGCAGCGCTGAGAGCGGCGGCCAGCGGCCAGCCGAGGGCGTTGCGCAGCGTGCCGAAGAGCAGGCCGCGGAAGACGATCTCTTCGAAGATGGGGGCGAAGAGGACGGTGCTCGCGAGGGCCGCGGCCACCATCGCGGGCGGGCCCCAGGCCATGTCGGCATCGAACCACTCGGTCCAGTGCGCGCCGAGCTCCATCGACTCGCCTGCGACCGCGACGACGAGGTCGACCACGATGCCGGCGGCGACGAGGGCGGCGGCGGTGAGGACGAGCGGGCGCCAGCCGCCCGGCCTCGGCAGGAGTCCGAGCCTGGAGGTGAGCGCCGGCGCCGGCGGTGGTGTGAGCTGGCGACTGGCGAGCAGGAGGAGCGGCAGGTTCATGAGCGGGACGGCGAGGGCTTCCATCAACGCGCTGTCAGCGGACCAGGGCGACGTGTAGAGCAGCCCGACGGCGACCAGCGCGCCTGCCGCGCCACCGCGGATGAGGACGGTCAGTCCCGCCCCCAGCGACCATGAAGGCGGCACCGCAGCACCGGCCACCACGCCACGCGCTGAGCCGCGCTTCAGCAGAGCCACGAGGGCGACGACCCCGCCCACGAGCAGCGCCGACTCCATGAGGGTGATCACGCGTACGCGGCCCAGGAGTCGCTGCATGCGCGCGGACGTCGACGCGCGCACGGAGTCCAGCCAGGCGGCGTCCGCGGTGCGGATGGCCAGGCGCTCCGCCAATCGCGTGCGGAACCATCCCGCGGGCGCCATGTTGGTGAGCTCCCGCAAGGCGGCGCCCGCCGCGGGGACGGAGCCGTCGAGATACGCCGCAGCGATCAGCGCCGCATAGACGTCGAAGGGCGCGCCGCGGGCGGACCAGGTCGTCACCATGTCCCTCACCTCGGGAACACGTCCGGCCTCCGCCTCGAGCATGGCGAGCCGGAAGTCGACCTCCGGATGAACGGACTCGCGCGCGAGCTCCTCGTACCACGTGATGGCCTGCGCCACCTCCCCCGCGCCCTCGGTCATGGTGAGCTCGTAGAAGCGGCGCTCCCATGCGGGCGCCCGCGCCAGCGCGTCACGCAGCTCCATCGTGCGCTCCACGACGAGGGCGAGCGCGCGCTCGGGCTCCTGCACCGACTCCAGCGCGGGCTCACCCGCGTGCAGCGACACGACAAGGGCGATGAGGCCGGCGAGGAAGAGCGCGCACGCCGCCGTGAGCAGCCCCGACAGCGAGCGGGCGATCGCGCGCGGGCTATTCAGCGGGGGGCAGGGCGTCGCCGGTGACGTAGGGCGTGAGCGGCCTGGACAGGCGGCGGCGCACCCGCAGGCGCGCCACCACGGGCAGATGGTCGGAGGCGACGCGGGCGAGGCGGCTTCGATGAACGTGGAACTCCTCGCCCTGCAGCTCCACGTCCCAGTAGATGCGATCGAGCTTGAAGATCGGAAACATCGCGGGGTGCGTGCGGTGCATGCGCCGCATGGGCGAGGAGAACTCGAGCCTCAGCCCTTTGGTGACCGGACCGCGGTGCCATTCGTTGAAGTCGCCCATCACGACGCGGGGGCCCTCGCAGCTGCCGACGCGGATGAAGCCGGCGAGCAGCTCGAGCTGCTCGCGCCGCTCGCGGAAGGCGAGACCGAAGTGGCAGTTGAAGACGTGCAGCACGGTGCCGTCCACGGCGACATCGACGCGCAGGCTGCCGCGCGGCTCGCGCTTGCCCCGGCTGAGATCGCACCGCACGGAGCCGACGATGGGCAGGCGGGTGAGCACGGCGTTGCCGTAGGTGCCGGAGCCGTGCGCGCGCGTCTCGCCCATCACGACCTCCATCCCCAGCTTGCGCGCCAGGTACACGGCCTGGTCGGCCTCGGGCACGCGATCGCCGTCCTCGCGGATGACCTCCTGCAGGCCGATCACGTCCGGCTCCGTCTCCGCGATGACGGCGGCGATGCGGTCGAGGTCGCGGCGCCGGTCGAGTCCGAGGCCGCGGTGGATGTTGTAGCTGACGACGACGAGCGGTGTCACGCGGCCTTCCGCCGGGCCTCCTGGTACTGGACGAAGTAAGGGTAGAGCTGGAGCGGGTGCACGATGGGCGCCGGCAGCCGCACGCCGCTGGGCGCGATGATGAACGTGTGCAATTCGTCGAAGGTGGTGCCGGCGTGGGCGCCGGTCTCCGCGATGAACGACACGTTGCCCTGGGCGGAGTCGAGCCCGTACAGCACGAGGTCGCCCGTGCTCGGCATGGCCATGAGGTCACGAATGCCGTCCCTGACGATCTCCGCGTCCTCGCGGCCGGCGAAGGGGCCGGCGGCGAGCTCGTCGAGGCCGTAGCGCTTGCCGCGCCAGAAGCAGACGGGGCCCTCCGAGGTTCGCGCGAGCACGAAGCCGATGCCGCGGCTGCGCGACAGGTCCTTGCCGAGGCCCGGGAAGCGCTCGTCGATCTGATCGAGCAAGAGCGGTTGGGTATCATCGACGAAGTACACGAACGCGTTGGGACCGGCCGCGATCACGCGCACGCCGTTGCGCTCGCGCGCCTCCTTCAGCTCGCCGAAGTCCCCGGGGTCCTCCAGGTAATTGAGGAAGCGCTGCAAGATTCCCGGCGCGTGTCCGCTGCGGAAGGCCGTCATCGCGCTGGCGAGGGGCCGCCGCCGCCGGGTGGGAGTCTCGCCCGCGTGCGCGGGATCGAAGAAGTCGTCGAAGAGCCGGCGCTCCACCGGCGTGCCGCCCATCAGCTCGACATACGGCGTGCAATGCGCCTGCCCGTGATCGGACAGCACGTGGAGATCGTAGCCGTATCCCGGCACACGACGGCACACGCGCCACAGCTGATGCAGCGAGCGGTCCACGTGACGAAGCGAGCGCAGGGCGCGCCGGTGACGCGGGCCATACGCGTGGCCGAAGACGTCATAGTCGAGGTAGTTCACGTACACGACGGGGACGCCCATGTACAGGTCGCGCGACGCCGCCAGCGTGAACAGCTCGCGCAGCCACACCGAGATCCCGATTTTGATCGCCAGCCACTTCCAGCCCCGCCGGCTCTCCGCGACGGGATCGGCGATGAAGCGCAGGAGCGCGCGCACGAGCTCGTAGACGGAGAGGACCAGGCTCTTGACGATCACCCAGAGGAGCACGACAAGGGCGCTCAGCGCCCTGAGGATGCCCTTGCCCGACGGGCGCTTGATCTGCGCAAGGCTGAACAGGTTGTTCGACGCTCCGCCCGTGAAGACGCAGCCATAGGTGCTGCCGCCGGTCACGATACCCACGCGGCCGGCCGCCTGGCGCTCTTCGACGAAGGCGGCATCGCCCGCGCGCGGAAAGTAGACGTCCTCGCGGCGGCGCTTGTCGTGATAGTGGAAGCCCGGAATGTCCGGCGGCACACCGTACATCGCCGCCATCTGGAAGGTGGGAGTGGAGGTGGGCAGCCCCACCGCCATCGGCTGCATCGTGAACATGCCCTTGTCGAGGAGCCGCTTGAGGAAGGGCATGAAGCCCGCCGCCAGTGCCTGCTCGAGGGCGCCGCGGGAAAGGCCGTCGATCTGCACGATGAGCAGGCGGCGCCCGCCCGCCTCCGGCGCCCGCCCCACCCGCACGCGCCTCACGAGGCGATCGAGCAGGTGCTGCAGGCCGAGGACGAGGTCGTCGAGAGTCATCGACGGTAATTGTACGGTACGTACGGTACTATTCGAGACCCATGGCTCGATCGTCCGACGCCGCCGACACTGTTCTCGCCGTCCGGCGCTTCGTCGAGGACGAGGTGCGGCCGGCGGCCTCCGCCCTCGAGCATGCCGACGCGTACCCGCACACGCTGGTGGCGCGCATGCGCGAGCTGGGGCTCTTCGGCGCTCTCGTCCCCGTCGAGTACGGGGGCCTGGGGCTCGACGTCACCACCTACGCGCGGACGATCGAGGAGATCTGCCGCGGCTGGATGTCGCTGGCGGGCGTGATCAACAGTCACACCATGGCCGCTCTCATCGTCCTGAAATTCGGCACCGAGGAGCAGCGTCGCCGCTTCCTGCCGCGCTTCGCCGCCGGCGAGGCGCGCGGCGGGCTCTGCCTCACGGAGCCGCACGCCGGCTCCGACGTGCAGGCCATCCGGACCGTGGCGCGGCGCACGGGTGACGAGTACGTGATCACCGGCACCAAGATGTTCGTGACCAACGGCCGCGAGGGCAACACGTTCGCCCTCCTCGCCCTCACGGATCCCGCCGCCCGGCCGCCCCACCGCGGCATGTCGTGCTTCATCGTCGAAAAAGGCCATCCCGCGCTCAAGGTCGTGAAGTCCATCGGCAAGCTCGGCTACAAGGGCGTCGACACGGCGGAGATCCTGTTCGACGACTTTCCGTGTCCGGCTGCGAATCTCGTCGGAGGCGTGGAGGGACGAGGCTTCGCCCATGTGATGGGCGGGCTGGAAACGGGACGCATTAATATAGCGGCGCGCGCGGTGGGCGTGGCGCAGGCCGCGTACGATGACAGCGTGGCGCACGTGCGCGCGGGCGGCGAGCCCGCCCCCGCGCGGATGGCCGACATGGCGATGCGGCTGCGGGCCGCGCGCCTGCTCACGTACTGGGCGGCGGGCATGAAGGACCGCGACGAGCGATGCGACGTGGAAGCGGGCATGGCCAAGCTGCTCGCCTCCGAGACGGCGCAGCAGCTCGCGGTGGACGCCATGCGCATCCACGGCGAGGCGGGCACGCTGGCCTCGCTCGAGGTCGAGCGCTATTACCGTGATACGCCGCTCATGATCATCGGCGAGGGCACGAATGAGATCCAGCGCACGATCATCGCGCGCGGCCTCGTGGAGCGGTATGGCGAGCGGCGGGGCGCGCTCACCTCCCGCGAGGGGGAGCCCGACGAGCGCAAGCAGATGGTGCTCGCCGTGCGCCAGTTCGTCGACAAGACGCTCGCACCCGCCGTCGCCGACGTCGAGCCCGCCGGACGTTACCCGACAGACATCATGGGCCAGGTCGCCGATCTCGGTTTGCTCGGCGCCCTCGCCCCTCCCCGCCACGGCGGCCTCGGGCTCGACCTCGTCACCTACGCCATGATCGTCGAGGAGCTCGCGCGCGGCTGGACGAGCGTGGCCGCCATCGTGGCCGCGCACGCGACCGCCGCGGATGCCATCGGCCGTGACGCGCCCGCGGCATTGCGCGACGCCACGCTCTCGCGCATGACACGCGGAGAGATCATGGGCACCGCCGCCTGCGGCGCCGCCATCGACGCGCGCCGCGACGGCGACGGCTGGCGTCTGAGCGGCTCCCTGCCCCTCGTCGACATGGGGGCCGGCGCCGGCGTGTACGTCCTCGATGCGCGCACGGACGACGGACGCCTGCTGCTGTTCGCCGTGGAGCGCGGCGCGCCCGGCGTCGCCGTCACCGCCGCCTCCGCCACCGTCGGCGTGCGCGGCATCGACGCCGGCTCCCTCGTGCTCGACGGCGTCCGCGCCTTCACGCTCGGCGAGACCACCGGCCGTCTGCACACGGTGTCCGCCCTCGGCGCCGCCGCCGCCGCTGTCGGCCTCGCCCAGGCCGCCTTCGAGGCCGCGCTCCGCTACTCCCAGCAGCGCACGACCTTCGGCAAACCCATCTGCCAGCACCAAGCGGTGCAGCTCAAGCTCGCGGACATGGCGACGTCCATCACCGCCGCGCGGCTGCTCACGTACGCCGCCGCCGACGAGGCCGACGCCGTCGCCGCCGGCCTCGCGCGCCGCTACGCCGCGGAGACGGCGTACGAGGCGACGCTGGAGTCGATGCGCATCCACGGCGGCTACGGCTTCACCACCGAGTTCCCCGTCGAGCGCTACTACCGCGATGCTGCGCGCCTGCTCATCGAGCCCGCCACCACCGCCGCCCGCCTCGCCGAACAGCTCGTCGCCGCCGCCCCGTCATCGTGACTGAACACGTCCCCCGTGCATTCGGCGGAAG
>CAYQQT010000254.1:0-6096 GCA_964419375.1 uncultured bacterium | reverse complement strand
CATGTCGTTGGCTGGAGCCTATCCTGTGACAGGGAGGTGGCTTGCGGCAGCCATCCTGGCCGTTTTTCCACTCGGCGGCTTAGCTGTGTTCCTCGGTATACGCGTGGGCAACACGTATCGTGTGTGGGGAAGTGCCCAGTGGGTTTTGTTCAGTGAGCGCTCGCCGAAGTGGCTGACCCGAGTTGCAATGGGCACGTTCCTCTACTCGCTGGTCCGCTTCATCGCGTTCGCAGTAACAAGATCTCAACAGACAGGACCGGAGGCGCGCATGCCGATGGGCGACGTCTCGGCGTTCATTGGGGCGTTTTACGTGGGGTTTCTGGTGATCTTCACAGCAGGTCTTAGGGACGACCGCCTCGCGCCAAACAGCCGCCGCAGCCGACGAGAGCCGTCGCGGCCGAACAGTTGATACGACCGATGGGGGATCTCGACGGCGGCGGGTCAGGGACGCGCGGGTAGCGCGCGCTTGAGGCTCTCCACGCGGCCGAGGGCGGCCTCGACCGCCGCTACGGAGAGCCGTCCCTCGCGGAGGGCGGTGCGGATGGCGTCGAGCGCGACGGCGGCTGCAGAGCGGCCGTCCGGGAGCCGGTCCTCGGCGATGAGCAGCACGTCCACGCCGGCACCGAGCGCGAGCGCCACCGCTTCGTCCATGCCGTAGTGTTGCTCGATGGCGCCCATCCGTAGATCGTCGCTCACCACCACGCCCGACCAGCCCAGCTCGCGGCGCAGCAGCCCGGCGATGGTGCGGCGTGAGAGCGTGGCCGGGTAGCGCAAATCGAGGTGACGGTTGAAGACGTGCGCGGTCATGACGCTGTCCACCGTGTGCTCGGCGAAGAGGAGCCGGTACGGCGCCAGCTCGAGATAAGGGTTGGCGGTGTCCGTGACATCCACGAAGCCCTGGTGCGAGTCGGCGAAGCTCGAGCCGTGGCCGGGGAAGTGCTTGAGCGCCGAGAGCACGCCCTCGCTCCGCAGGCCCGCGATGAAGGCGCGCGCCTGGGCGGCCACCATGGCGGGATTGGCGCTGAAGCTTCGCCCGTAGCCGACGATGACGGGATTGGCGGGGTTGTAGCCGACGTCGACGACGGGCGCCAGGTTCCAGTTGATCCCGGCCGCGCGCAGCATGGCGCCGATGCGGCGCGCCTCCAGCTCGGTGAGGGCGAGGTCGTTGCCGTCGCCGAGGTCCTTGTGCGACAGCGTGGCCACGTAACCCGCCGCCGGCGACAGCCGCATCACGTGCCCGCCTTCGGCGTCGACGGCGACCAGGAGCGGCGGCGTGCCGCACTCCGCCGCGCGCGCCGCGCTCGCCGCCGTGAGCGCGGCCACCTGGTCCGCGTCGACGATGTTGCGCCCGAAGAGCAGAATGCCGCCCGTGCGTGCGCGGCAGAGGAGCGCGTCGAGCTCGGTGTTGTCGGCGAGGGCGGTGCCGCGAAAGCCGACGAGCAGGAGCTGGCCGAGTCGTGGCTCCAGGCGCGCGAGGACGTCGGCGGGGGGAGCGCTCGCACAGGCGGCGAGCGCGAGCGCCGCGAGGGCGAGCGCGCCGCCCGGGAGACTACGCGCCAACGGCGGCGACGAGCCTCCGCACGCGCTCGGGGTCGACGGGATTGCCCACGTGGCCGTCGCGCTTGACGGAGGTGCCGACGATGAGCGCGTCGGCCATCGACAGCAGCTCGGCGGCCGTCTCCACGGTGACGCCGCTGCCCACGAGGAGGGGAACGTCCGGCACCGCGTTGCGCACGCGCTTGACGTCGGCGAGCGGCGTCAGCTCGCCGGTGGCGTGGCCGGAGACGACGAGGCCGTCGGCGAGTCCGCGCTGCGTGAGATCGCGCGCGTGCTGCTCGAGGTCGACGGGGGCGAGAGGGGCGGCGTGCTTGCCGTGCACGTCGGCGAAGATGGCGATGTCGGCGGCGAGGAGCCGGCGGTCGCGCAGGGTGGCGTACGCGTCCGACTGCACCAGCCCCTGGTCGGCCACCACCGTGCCCGCGTGCACGCTGACGCGGATGAAGCGCGCGTCCACCGCGCATGCGATGGCGAGGGCCGCGCGCGCGTCGTTCTTCAGCACGCTGATGCCCAGGGGCGCCCGCGGCAGCGCGCGGCGGATCTCGCGCGCGACGACGGTCATGGCGGCCACGGTGGCGGCGTCCACGCGGCGGGGCGCGAAGGGGACATCGCCGTAGTTCTCGATGATGAGGGCGTCCATGCCGCCCTCGATGAGGGCGTGCGCGTCGGCGAGGGCGCTGTCCACAACCGCGCTCATCGGGCCTTGCCAGCGCGGGCTGCCCGGCAGGGGGGCGAGGTGAACCATGCCGATGAGGCGCATCGCGAGGAAAAGTGTAGCACGCGGCGATGCTATAGTGAGCCGTCCATGAACGCCAATCAGGCGCCGTCCCGTATCTTTTTCGGCTGGTGGGTCGTGATGTCTTTCGTCGTGATGACCTTCCTCTCCGTCGGCCTCCGCTTCACCGTGGGACCGTTCCTGAAGCCCATCGTGGCCGACCTCGGCCTCGATCGCGGGAGCTTCTCGCTCGTGGTCGCCGTCGGCCACTTCCTGTATGGCGTCTTCACGCCCTTCGTGGGCCGGCTCGTCGACCGCGTGGGCGCCCGACCCGTGCTTGTGCTCGGCGCCGTCATTCTCGGCGGCTCGCTCGCGGCCACCGGCTTCGTCACCCGCCTGTGGCACCTGTGGGCGATCTACGGCGTGCTCATGGCGGTCGGCCTTGCCGCTACCGGGCAGGTGGTGGCGGCGGCCGTGATCTCGCGCTGGTTCTCGCGCCGGCGCGCGACCGCGCTCTCCACCCTCGGCATCGGCTCCATGGCGGGCATGAGCCTGCTCGTGCCGCTGGCCATGTGGCTGATCCTCACCGTGGGCTGGCGGACGACGTACGTGATCTTCGGCCTCAGCGTGATCGTCATCATGGTCCCGCTGTGCCTGTGGATCATCCGCGAGTCTCCGGAAGCGCTGGGGATGACGGCCGACGGCGTGCCGGTGGAGCCGGTGGTCGCGGGCAGCGCCGTCCTCGTCGAGCGCACGGACATGACACAGGCGCTGCAGACGCGGTCCTTCTGGCAGCTCGCGGGCGGTCTCTTCACGTGTGGCTTCTCCATGAGCCTGCTCTCGGCGCACGGGGTGCCGATGCTGACCGACCACGGCTACCATCCCATGATGGCGTCGTGGGCCCTCGGCGTGCTCGGCGGCTCCAGCGTCGCCTTCGCCATGGTGCTCGGCGTCATCGCCGACCGCATCGGCCGCCGTCCCGTGCTCGCGTGGCTGTACGGCACGCGCGCGCTCATCTTCGCCGGGCTGTTTCTGATCCGCGATCAGCCGGTGGCGCTGCTCGTGGTGGCGGTGGCGGGGGGAGCGAGCATGGCGGGCAGCATCGCGATGAGCTCCGCGCTCACCGCGGATATCTTCGGACGCTTCTCCATGGGCTCGGTCTTCGGCAGCATCTTCCTCGTCCACCAGACGGGCGCCGCGCTCGGCTCGGGGCTGGCCGGCTTCATGTTCGAGTCGACCGGCGGCTACGGAGCCGCCTTCGCGCTGGCGATCGGCCTGCTGGTGTGTGCGTCGCTCGTCAGCCTGCGCCTCGACGAGCGCCCGCGCACCGTCCCCACGCTTTCTCCCGTCGCCGGCAGCTAGGCAAGGATTATTCATGAGCGGCGTGCGCGCGGGGCGACGGGTGGCGTCGGGGTGGCTCCCGCTCGGCCCGGCGGAGTGGGCCCCCTTCGTCCCGTCCGCAGTGCGAAGCACTGCGCTCGGGCGAACGGGTGACGGAGCCCGGCCGAGCGGGAGCCACCCCGACGACAGGACCCGTCGCCCCGCGCGCTCGCCGCTCATGAAGAATCCGCGCTAATTTAGGCAGTCAAGACAGGAGAGCGCCGTGGGCTACCAGACACTTGTCCTCGACCGTGCCGGCTCCATCGCCACCATCACGCTGAACCGTCCCGAAGCGCGCAATGCTCTCGACATGGTCATGCGGCGCGAGCTCGTGGCCGCCCTCGACGAGATCGAGAGCGACCCGAGCGCGCGCGTGGTCGTGCTCACCGGCGCCGGCGGCCACTTCTGCTCGGGCGGGGACGTCAAGACCATGCGCGACAAGCGTCACACCGCGGCCGAGGGACGCGCGCGCGTGGAGCTGCTCAACCGCATGGTGCTCCGCCTGGTCGATTTCCCCCGGCCCACCATCGCGATGGTGGACGGGTACGCGGTGGGCGCCGGCTCCAATCTCGCGCTCTGCTGCGATCTCATCGTGGCCTCCGACCGCGCGAAGTTCGGCGAGCTCTTCTGGAAGATCGGCCTCGTGCCCGACGGTGGCGGCACCTGGCTGCTGCCGCGCGTGGTGGGGTTGGCGCGCGCCAAGGAGCTCATCTTCACCGCCGACATCATCGATGCCGCGGAGGCGGGCCGCATCGGCCTCGTGAACCGCGTGGTGCCGGTGGCCGACCTCGAGAAGACCACGCGCGCGCTCGCGGAAAAGATCGCCGCGGGACCGCCCGGCGTGCTCCGCATGGCCAAGCACATGGTCAACCGCGCCGCCACGTCAGACCTGGCCGCCGCCCTCGACCTCGAGGCTTTTTCGCAGGGTATGGCGATCGCGGGCGACGATCACCAGGAAGGGTTGACCGCCTTCTTCGACAAGCGGTCTCCGAAGTTCACCGGCCGCTGACCCTCAAGCGCGGTCGCCGCTGCGGGCGAGGCTGTCCGCCGTACGGCTGCGTTCGGCGGGAGCCGGCCGGGCTTCAGGGTCCCTGGACCACGTGGATGATGGCCGCTTCGGACCCGTGGCGGCTGGGCTCCATCTCTGCGCCACGTCCGGTTTCAGTTGGGCGGGGAAACGGGTCCAGGGACCCTGAGGCCCGACCGGCTCCCGCCGAACGGCGGCGGCGGACTGCCTCGCCCGCAGCGATGACCGGGTGCGGGTGTCGCTGGAGATTTCCGGGCGCTAGCGAGAAGGAACTGGGGCTGCGGGGGGGACGGGGACGGGGACGGGTAGGTTGTCGGGGACGGCTGGTGGGGGCCAGTTGGAGGCAGGCGGGCGCGGCGAGCGGCGGATGGCCTCCTCGAGCTGGGGCGACGTGCGCCGCATCTCGTCGGTGACGCGCGCTGCGTCGAGCGCGGTTCCGATCACGCGAGGCGTGATCAGGATGAGCAGCTCGGTCTTCTCGATCGATTTCGACTTGAAGCCGAACAGGTAGCCGATGATCGGGATCTTGCTCAGAATCGGGAGCCCGCGCTCGACTTTGCCCACGCGGTCACGGATGAGACCGCCGAGCACCAGCGTCTGGTTGTTGAGGAGGACCACCGAGGTCTCCGCCTCGCGCTTGATGATCTCCGGGGAGCCGGTGGGAGCGACCGGCTCCCCGACGTCGTTCACCTCCTGCTTGACGTCGAGGGCGACCGTGCCGCGCTCGCCGATGCGCGGGGTCACCGTGAGCACGACGCCTGCATCGCGGTACTCGACCGACTGCGTGCCGGTCACCGACGTCGTCGACCCGATCGGCGGCGGTGTCGTCACGCCCCCGATAGGCACCTGTTGGCTGGTGATGATCGGGACTGAGCGCGAGACGTTGATGACCGCCTTCTTGTTCTCGGAGGTGAGCACGTGCGGGCTGGACACGATGTTCACGCGGTCCTCGGCGGCGAGCGCGTTCAGCATGGCAAAGAACTTGTTCGCCTCGAACGCGAAGGCAGTGAGCCCCCCCGCCAATCCCGCTACCGTCGTCACGGCGTCGATGACTGTAGGAGGCGGTACGGCGGGGACGGGGGCGAGGGATTGCTGCCCGAAGCGAAGGCTGCCGCTTTTCACGGCCCAGTCGACGCCCAGCCGCGTGTCCTCGTTGAGCGTGATCTCCACCACCAGCACCTCGATGAGCACCTGCCGCGGCATGCGGTCGAGCTGCTTGATGGTGTTTTCCAGATCCGTCCAGTCACGCGGTAGCGCGGTCACGATGATAGCGTTCGTCGTCTCGTCGGCGATGAATCGGAACTGGCCCTGGGCGATGCCGACGTTGGCGGTGCCGGCACCGCCGATGGGCCCGCCGGGGCCCGTGGTGGGCGGCGGCGGTGAGCATGCGGTCGAGGTGGTAGTAGCCGTCGGGGAC
>CAYQQT010000253.1:0-6103 GCA_964419375.1 uncultured bacterium | reverse complement strand
CCATCGCGTGGTCGAACGCTTCCAGCTTCTCCTTCATCGCGGTGCCGCTCTTCGTCTTCATGAGCGGCATCCTCCTGCACTCGGGCATCGGCAAGGGGCTGTATACGGCCGTCGCGCGCTGGGTGTCCTTCCTGCCCGGCGGCCTCGCCGTCGCCAGTGTCTTCTCGTGCGCGATCTTCGCCGCCGTCTCCGGCTCCAGCGTCGCCACGTCCGCCACCATCGGGATGATCGCGATCCCGGAGATGGAGCGCCGCGGCTACTCGCGCCCCCTCATCATCGGCTCGCTGGCCGCGGGCGGCACCCTCGGCATCCTCATCCCGCCCTCGATCCCAATGATCATCTACGGCGTGATGACGGAGACGTCGATTGGGCATCTCTACATGGCGGGCATCCTGCCCGGCATCGTGCTCGCGCTCCTCTTCGCCGTCTACATCATCGGCTACGCGATGCTGTGGCCGCAGAGCGCGCCGCGGGCGGACGAGGACCGCGGCACCTTCCTGGAGAAGCTGCGCTCGATCTACGAGGTGGCGCCGGTGGCGCTGCTGATCCTCGTGGTGCTGGGCTCGATGTACCTCGGCATCGTGACCCCCACGGAGGCGGCCGCGCTGGGCGCCAGCGTGAGCCTGGTGCTTGCCGCCGTCGCCCGCCGTCTCACGTGGAGGGCGCTCAGCGACGCCTTCCACGCGACGGTGCGGACGACGTCGATGGTGATGCTCATCATCATCTTCGCGTCGATCTTCTCGCACGTCATCGCCCTCATCGGCGCCCCCAAGGCCCTGCTCGCCCTCGTCACCGGCCTCGGGCTTCCCGCGTGGGCGTTCTTCAGCCTCGTCTTCGCCTTCCTGCTCGTGATCGCGTACGCGCTCGAAGAGCTCTCGGTGATGATCATCCTGCTCCCCATCCTCTTCCCCCTCATCACGGGCCTCGGCTTCGACCCCATCTGGTTCGGCATCGTGATGATCGTGTGGCTGGAGATCGGCTTCATCACGCCCCCCGTGGGCCTGAACCTCTTCGTCATCCAGGGCATGATGCGGGGCGCGAGCGCGCGCGACATCACCGTGGGCACCACGCCCTTCGTCATCCTGATGGTCCTCCTCGTCATCATCCTGTTCCTGGCTCCCGAGCTCGCCCTCTGGCTCCCCCGCCACATGGCGGCAGGGCGCTGAAAACGGCGCATCTGACTGGATGGGGGGCCTCGAAGGGCCCCCCAAGCCCCCACGCGCTCGGCAGCGCCCCGGCAAAGCCGTGGCGCTCCTCGATATTCCGACGCGGCTTTTTCAGCCCTTTCGCGTTTTCCGCGGCCTGCGGGAGAGGCCCTCGGAGGGAGCGTGCTATCATTCGCGCGTTTTCGATTCTGCCCGCCGTCCACTGGAGGACATGACATGTTCGCTCGCCTGACCGCGCTGTTCGTCGTCGCCGTGCTCGCCGTGCTGCCGCTCGCCACCCATGCGCAGTCGCCGCAGTTCACCTGGAAGACCGGCACCCCCGTGGGACCGGGCAACCCGATGAACGATGCGATGTACGAGCTGCAGAAGCAGCTCGCCGAAAAGAGCAAGGGCCGCGTGAAGCTCGAGGTGTTCATCGCCAACCAGCTCGCCAAGGGCGAGGGCGCGCACCTCGAGGGCGTGCAGCTGGGCACCATCGACGTCTTCGCCGTGGGCAGCGCGCCCGTGGGCGGCAGCTTCGAGCCGCTCTACCAGGCGCTCGACCTGCCCTTCTTCTGGACGTCGCGCGAGCAGGTGTGGAAGGTGATGGACGGCCCCCTCGGCCAGGAGCTGCTGAAGAAGATGGAGAGCAAGGGGCTCAAGGGCTTCTGCTTCGGCGGCGGCTGGGGTTTCCGCAACATGATGTCCAACAAGCGCGCCATCGCCACGCCCGACGACATGAAGGGGCAGACGATCCGCGTGCAGGAGTCGCCCACCTACATCGCGCTCATGAAGGCGCTCGGCGCCAACCCGGTGCCGATGCCGTACATCGAGATGTACCTGGCGATGAAGCAGGGCACCGTGGACGGCATGGAGCTGCCCTCGTTCACGCTCACCGCGGACAAGTTCCACGAGGTGACGAAGTACTACTCGCTCACTCGCCACTCGTACCCGCCCATCGGGTACTTCATGAACCTCAAGAAGTTCCAGGCGCTCCCCGCGGACATCCAGGCCGTCACCACGGAGTCCATGCAGGCGGCGTGCAAGGCGCACCGGACCTTCGAGGTGGAGAAGGAGAAGAACGACTTCGACATCATGAAGAAGGCGGGCGTGCAGATCAACGAGGTCAAGGACGTCAAGGCCTTCCAGGCGCTGATGAAGCCCGTGTACACGGCCGTGCAGGAGAAGGTGGGCAAGGAGTTCATGGACCGCCTGGCGACGGCGGCGGCGCAGGCGAAGTAACCCGGTGATCCGGCGCGCGCTGTCCCACCTGGTCGAGGGTGTCCTCCTCGTCCTGATGGTGGCGCTGTGCGTGGACGTGTTCCTCGGCGTCTTCTCGCGCTACGTGATGGGACGCACCTTCACCTGGTACGACGAGATCGCGCGGCTGTGCTTCGTGTGGATCATCTTCCTGGGAGCGGCGGTGGGCGTCCGGCGCGGCGCCCACTTCCGTCTCCATCTCGCCGTCGACCGGCTGCCGCCCATCCTACAGACGGTGGCGCGCGTGGTGGCCGTGGCCGCCATCGCGGGCTTCGGCGCCCTCCTCATCTGGCAGGGCCGCCTCCTCGTCGAGCTCGGCCGGTTCCAGACCACGCCCGTCATGGGCCTGTCCAAGCAGTGGATCTACGCCTCCATGCCCGTGGGCGGCGCCCTCATGATCCTCTACGCGGTGCCCCTGCTGTGGCGGCGCCCGCCCGCGGCGCACTGACGTGGTCGTCGTCATCGGCCTCACCTTCGTCGTCCTGCTCCTGCTCGCCGTCCCCGTCTCCTTCGCGGTGGGCGTGGCGGCGCTCGTGGGCTTCTGGTGGAGCGGCCAGCATCCCCTCACCCAGATCCTGAAGCAGACGTTCGAGGGCGTGGACTCGTTCGTCCTTCTCGCCATCCCGCTCTTCATCCTCGCGGGCGCGCTCATGGAGACGGGCGGCATCGCGGTGCGGCTCGTGCGACTGGCGCAGGTGCTCGTCGGCTGGGTGCGCGGCGGGCTCTCGATGGCGGTGGTGGTGGCGGAGTACATCTTCTCCGGCATCTCCGGCTCCACCGTCGCCGACGTCTCCGCCATCGGGTCCACGATGATTCCGCCCATGCTGCGCGCGGGGTACAAGCCGGAGCAGGCGGTGGCCATCGTGTCGGCGGCCTCCGCGATGGGGATCCTCGTTCCCCCGTGCATCCTGATGATCGTCATCGGCTCCGTCGCCAACGTGTCCGTGGCCGCGCTCTTCGCGGCGGGCTTCCTGCCCGCGGTGGTGCTGGCGGCGGCGATCATGGGCTACATCTACTGGGACGCCAAGCGCTCGGGCATCGACGCCTCCGCGCGCTCCACGTGGCCCGAGATCCGGCGCATCTTCGTGGACGCGCTGCTCCCCCTCGGGCTGCCCATCATCATCTTCGGCGGCATCCTCGGCGGCGCCGTGACGCCGACCGAGGCGGCGGTGATCGCCGTCGTGTACGCCTTCATCGTGGGCGTCTTCGTCTACCGCGAGATCGCGTGGAAGGACCTGCCCGGCATCCTCATCCATGCAGCAGTGGTGACGGCGACGGTGTGCTTTCTCCTCGGCACGGCGGCGGTGGTGGCGTGGGTCCTCGTCGTGCAGGCGATTCCCCAGATGCTGCTGGCGGCGATGACGGCGGTCCCCGGCGGCTCGGTCATGTTCCTCGTGCTCTCCGCCGCGATCTTCATCGCCCTCGGCGCGGTGCTGGAAGGGCTGCCCGCCGTCGTCATCCTGATGCCGACCTTCCTGCCCGTGGTGCGCGCGCTCGGCATCGACGTCGTGCACTACAGCACGGTGGTGGTGGCCGCCACCGGCATCGGGCTCTTCCTGCCCCCCATCGGCGTCGGCTTCTTTATTGCGTGCGGCATTGCGCGGATCAGCGTCGACCGGGCCACCGGGGCCATGATGCCGTACGTGGTCATGATGTGCCTGGGGCTGCTCATCGTCATCCTCGTGCCGTGGGTCACGCTCGTGCTGCCGCGCCTGCTCGGGCTCGGGTGATCGACGGCCGCGTTCAGCGTGCTCTCCCGCTACACCGCGCTCGCGCTGCTCTTTTCGTTCATCTGGTCCTCGGCCTTCATCGCCGTCAAGATCAGCCTGCAGTCGTCGCCGCCCCTCTTTCTCATGGCCTCGCGCTTCCTCGTGGCGGGCGCGGTTCTCCTCGTCTACGCGCGCATCCGCGGCAACCGCATGCCCCGACGTGCGCGGGAGTGGTGGCCACTGGCCGCGCTCGGCCTCCTCAACTTCGGGCTCTACCTCGGGCTCACCGCGGTGGCGCTCCAGCATCTGTCGGCGGGCATGGGGGCCGTGCTCGCGAGCACGAATCCCTTGATGCTCGCCGTGCTGGCGCCGTGGGTGCTGGGCGAGCGCGTCGGCGCCGTGAAGGTCGCCGGCATCGTGACGAGCTTCGCGGGCGTGGTGTGGATGATGTGGAGCCGGATCGGCAACGACAACCGGCCCGGCGCCATGGTGCTGGTGGTCATCTCCATCACGTGCCTCGTGGCGGGCACGCTGCTCTTCAAGCGGATGCACCTGGACTACGACCTGCTCGTGCTCAACGGCGCGCAGCTCTTCGCGGCGGGCCTCTTCCTCATCGTGCCGAGCCTGCTCCTGGAGCCGGTGGGCGACGTGCGCCTCACCCCCTCTTTCCTCGCCTCGCAGGCCTACCTCATCGCCGTGGTGTCCTGGATCGGCATGGCGACCTGGTTCTGGCTGCTGCGCGCCGGCGACGCCACGCGCGCCAGCGCCTGGTTCTTCCTCAATCCCGTCCTCGGCCTCCTGCTCGGCGCGCTGCTGCTGGACGAGCCGCTGCGCGCGCAGGACTTCGCGGCGGCGGCGGCGGTGGCGGCCGGCATCTACCTCGTGCAGCGCGCGTGATGTCAGCATGGACGTGGGTGGCGGGGGCCTGCGTCGTCGTCGCCGCCTCGCTCGTGCAGGGGCTGGCAGGCTTCGGTATCGGCCTCGTCGCGCTCGCCTTCCTGCCCTTCCTCATGTCGCCCGGCACCGCGGTCGTGCTCATGACCATCTACGCACTTGTCTTCTCGGCGGCGATGTTCGTGCCGCTGAGACGCCACTTCGTGGCGGCCGGCATGACGGCGCTGATCATCGGGTCCGTGATCGCCACGCCGCTCGGCGTGTGGCTGCTGGCCACGCTCCCCGCGAGCGCGCTCAACCGGATGATCGGCGCGGTGCTCGTGATCGTGGTGGTGCTGGAGTGGCTCGGCGTCTATCCGGAGCGATTGCGCGGCCGCGCGTGGGCGCTGGGGGCGGGGCTCGCCGCGGGCGTGATCGGCGCCGCCGTGGGCACGCCGGGTCCCCCCGTCGTTCTCTATACCGCCTCGCAGGGGTGGGAGCCGCGCACCGTCAAGACCAATCTCCAGGCCTTCTTCGTCGTGAACCAGGCGGTCACTCTCATCGGCTACTGGTGGGCGGGGCTGCTCACCGCCGAGGTGGCCCGCTTCACCGTGCTCTTCGCCGTCCCCGCCGCGGTGGGACTGGTGACGGGCATGGCGCTCTTCGATCGCATCGACCAGGTGAGGTTCAGGAAGATCGTGTTCGCGCTGCTGCTCGTCTCGGGCCTCACCTTGCTCGTCCGCGGATGAGATCCCACTTCTTCACGTTGCCCTCGATCTGCGCCGCGTGCCCTTCGAGGTGATCCGCGTAGATCTTCAGCCAATCCTCGGCGCCGTAGGGGCCGGACTCCGTGTGCCGCCCGCGACGGCTCCACGCCGTCTCCGGCAGACGCCGGATGAGGGGCACGGTGTTGGCGCGTACCGCCTCCACGACGGCGAGCGCCGGCTCCAGCGGGTGCGCGTGGTAATCGAAGGCGAGGGCCCAGCCATCCTGGTCGTAGCCCTGGATGGTCGGCTCCGTCTCGGCGGCGATGAAGCGGATGCGCGCGTACGCGTTCGTCTCCGAGTCGGCGCAGTGGCAGATGATCTCGTGCGCCGACCACTCCTTCGGCTCGGG
>CAYQQT010000252.1:1616-6144 GCA_964419375.1 uncultured bacterium | reverse complement strand
CCCGAAAAACTTGGGGTGGGGTGGGGGGCGCGTTAGGATTGGACGCTCCGACAGACGACCAGGAGACACAATGACAGAGATCGCTCATATCCGTCCGGAGCGCTTCTTCTCCGACCGGTTCAACGTCACGCCCTCTCTCATGGAGCGGCTGCTCGGCTCCAACCTCGCGGGCAAGGTGGACGACGCCGACATCTACCTCGAGTACCGTGTCAACGAGGAGCTGGTACTCGAAGAAAACGTTGTCAAAAAGGCCTCTCGGCACGTCAGCCAGGGGGCCGGCATCCGGGCTCAGTCCGGCACGCGCACGGGCTACGCGCACACGGACGACCTCGCCGTCGGAAACCTCGAGGAGGCGGCGCGCCAGGCGCGGGCCATCGCCGACCGTGCGAGCGAGTCGGCGGTGGTGGCGGTGCCCGGCCGCGGCCGCCCGCACGACCTCTACAGCCTGGCCGAGCCTCCCATCGTGACCGAGCTGGCGCGCAAGCTCGAGCTGCTGCGAAAGGTCGACGCCGCCACGCGCGCGGCGGATCCGCGCGTCAAGCAGGTGATCGCCACGCTCACCAGCGAAGAGGTGGTCATGCTCATCGCCACTGCCTCCGGCTGGACGGTGGGTGACGTGCGGCCGCTCACGCGGCTCAACGTGACGGCGATCGCGGAGGACGGCGCCAGGCGGGAGATCGGCAGCTATGGCGGCGGCGGCCGCGTCGCCTTCGACTTCTTCCTCGAGGGCGAGCGCTGGAAGCGGTTCGCCACGGAAGCGGCGCGCCAGGCGGCGCTGAAGCTGTCGGCAGTGGACGCACCCGCGGGGACGATGACGGTGGTGCTGGCGCCGGGCTGGCCCGGCATCCTGCTCCACGAGGCGATCGGTCACGGGCTCGAGGGCGACTTCAATCGCAAGGGTGTGTCGGCCTTCGCGGGACGGCTCGGCCAGAAGGTCGCCTCCGAGCTGGTGACGGTGGTGGACGACGGCACCATCATGAATCGGCGCGGCTCGCTCAACGTCGACGACGAGGGTACGCCGACGGGCCGCACCGTGCTCATCGAGAACGGGATCCTCATGGGCTACATGCAGGACCGCCTCAACGCGCGCCTGATGGGCATGACGGCTACGGGCAACGGCCGGCGCGAGTCCTACGCGCACCCGCCCCTGCCGAGGATGACGAATACGTTCATGCTCGCGGGCGAGGACGATCCCGAGGAGATCGTGCGCTCCGTCAAGGACGGGCTGTACGCGGTGTCGTTCGGCGGCGGGCAGGTGGACATCACCAACGGCAAGTTCGTCTTCTCCGCGAGCGAGGCCTACCGCATCGAGGACGGCAAGATCACCTCGCCCGTGAAAGGCGCCACGCTCATCGGCAACGGCCCCGATGCGCTCACCCGCGTCAGCCGCGTCGGCCACGACCTGGCGCTTGACGAGGGGATCGGCACCTGCGGCAAGGACGGCCAGTCCGTGCCGGTGGGGGTGGGCCTGCCCACCATCCGGATCGACGGCATGACGGTGGGCGGGACGCAGGTGTGATCGACACGGGCCTGCTCGTCTCCGTGCTGGAACGGGCCAAGGCGCGTGGCGCCACCGCCGCCGACGGCTTCCTCATCGAGGAGACGCACTTCGCAGCCTCCGTCCGCCTCGGCCAGGTGGACACGGTCACGCACTCGCGCGAGCAGCGCCTCTCGCTGCGCGTCTTCTCCGGCAAGGCCTCGGCGGCGGCGTCGACCTCCGATCTCTCCCGCGACTCGCTCGAGCGGGTGGTGGACGAGGCCACCGCACTCTCGCGCATCACTGCCGAGGATCCCCACGCGGGGCTGCCGGACGCGGGAGACCTCGTGGGTGACGTGCCGGACCTCGAGCTCGTCGACCGCGGGCCGAACACGCTCACCCCGGAGGAGAAGATCGAGATCGCGCGCCGCGCGGAGGCGGCCGCGCTCGCGGTGGACCCGCGCATCAGCAACTCGGAAGGCGCCGAGTACTTCGACCGCCACGCGCGCTACGCGTACGCCACCTCGCACGGCTTCGCCCGCGGCTACGAGACCTCGCACTTCGGCATCACGGTGTCGCCGGTGGCGGCGCAGGACGGCGAGATGCAGCGCGACATGTGGTACTCCACCACGCGCCATCGCGCCGCCCTCGAGGACCCGGAGTCCATCGGCCGCACCGCCGCCGCGCGCGCGCTGCGCCGGCTCGGCGCGCGCAAGGTCAAGACCACGGAGGTGCCGGTGATCTTCGATCCCGACACCGCGGCCAGCCTCATCCGCGCCATCGCGGGGGCGGCGAGCGGGCCCAGCCTGTACCGGCGCGCGTCCTTTCTCCTCGACCGTCTCGGCACGCGCATCGGCGCCCCCGCCGTCACCATCGTCGACGACGGGCTGCTGCCGCGCGCGCTCGGCTCGCGGCCGTTCGACGGCGAGGGCCTCGGCACGCGCCGCACGGTGCTCGTCAACGAGGGCGTGCTGGAGTCCTACCTCCTCGACTCCTACAGCGCGCGCAAGCTCGGCATGCGCTCCACGCACCACGCCGCCCGCGACGGCAGCGGCGTGAGCGTGGCCACCACAAATCTGACATTGCGGCCGGGCGCCGCCTCGCCCGCCGAGCTCATCCGCTCCGTCGCCAACGGCTTTTACGTCACCGAGCTCATCGGCTTCGGCGTCAACGGCGTCACCGGGGATTACTCGCGCGGCGCCAGCGGCATGTGGATCGAGAACGGTGAGCTCGCGTATCCGGTGGAAGAGGTGACGGTGGCCGGCAACCTGCTGGAGATGTTCGACCGTATCGATGGCATCGGCAACGACCTCGTGCTGCGGGACCGCACGTCGGCGCCGACCGTGAAGATCGGCCGCATGGTCGTGGCAGGCAACTAGGAGAGCCTCCCTATGATCATCGACAGCCATTGCCACCTGCACGAGCCGGCGTTCGCGGACCTCCGCGCCGCCCTGCGCACGAGCCACGCCCATGACGTATGGGGCGTGATCGGTGTCGGGTGCGATCCGGAGAGCAACGCGCGCACGCTGGCGGCGGCGATGGCGGAGCCGAAGGCGGTGTGGGCGTGCCTGGGCTTCCATCCCGACTGGGCGCAGCTGAGCGACGCGGAGCTGGAGACGGTGGAATTCCAGGTCACGGAGCACCAGGCGCACATCGTCGGCCTCGGCGAGATCGGCCTGCCCTGGTACTCGCTGGAGGGCGCCGCCGATGCTGCCGCGCTCATGACTCGCGGGCGCGCGCGCCTGGACCGCCTGCTGTCGCTCGCCGCGCGGTTCGACCTCGCGGTGTCGCTGCACGCCCCCCACGGCGCAGCCGTGGGGGCCTTCGAGGCGCTGAAACGACACCACATCGAGCGCGCGGTCTTCCACTGGCACAAGGCGCCCCCCGACGTCACCCGCGCCATCGTGGCCGCCGGCTACCTCGTGTCCGTGTCCCCTGAGGCGGTCTACCGCGAGCGCGACCGCGAGATGGTGGAGGCCGTCCCGCTCGCTTCGCTGCTGGTGGAAAGCGACGCGCCGTGGAAGTACGGGGGCGAGTTCGCCGGCCTCGACTCCGGGCCGTGGCTGGCCGCCCGCGTCGCCGAGGAAGTGGCGAAGATCAAGCGCCTGCCCGTCGAGGACACGATGTTCGAGCTGTCGTCCAACACCTGCCGTCTCTTCGATCTCGTCTGGGCGTGATCCTCGCCGAGCGGCACACCATCGCGCTTGCCGGCGGCAAGCTCGCGCTGGCCGTGCACCTTCCGGAGGGCACGGGGCGCGTTCCCTGCGTCATCGCCTGTCACGGGCTGCGCGCCTCGAAGGACAGCGACAAGTACCTGCTGCTGGGCGCGACGCTGCCGGCGGCGGGAGTAGCGCTGGCGCGGTTCGACTTCCGCGGCTGCGGCGAGTCGAGCGGCGTGGAGGAGGAGACGACGATCGCCACGCGCATCGAGGACGTGGAGGCCGTGGCCGCCGCGCTGCAGTCCCACCCGCGCCTCGACGGCCGCTTCGGCTTCCTCGGCTCCAGCCTCGGTGGCTTCGTGGCGCTCTTCGTGGCGGCGCGGCGGCCGGGCGACCCCGTGGTGACGTGGAACGCTCCCGCCGGCCTCACCGATCTCGCCAACGACGACCTCGAGGAGAGCCGTGGCCTCGGCGTGCCCTTCGCGCTCGAGTACATGGGAGGGCGCTACGCGCTCGCGCCCAAGGGCGTGGCGCGCCACCTCATCGTGCACGGGGAGGCCGACGACGTGGTGGGGCTCGATCACGGCACGCAGTTGCACGCGCAGGCCGCGGAGCCCTGCGAGCTGCTGGTCATTCCGGGCGGCGACCACCGCCTCACCGATCCCGCGCATCGCGCGCTCGCCGCCGAAGCCAGCCGCGACTGGCTGCTGCGGTTTTTGGCGTAGGAACCTGGTGCAAATTCGAGGAGCGCCGCGGCTTTGCCGTGGCGCTGCCGAGCGCGGGGGGATTGGGGGGCCGTCGAGGCCCCCCATCTCAATCAAGCGCTTGGGGGGCCCTTCGAGGCCCCCCATCTCAATCAAGCGCTTGGGGGGCCCTTCGAGGCCCCCCATCC
>CAYQQT010000252.1:0-1516 GCA_964419375.1 uncultured bacterium | reverse complement strand
TCGAGGCCCCCCATCTCAATCAAGCGCTTGGGGGGCCCTTCGAGGCCCCCCATCCCACTAATCAAGGACGGTTGACATGGTGAATGCGGCGCGCATCAAGGACGAGTTCCTGGAGCTCGTGCAGATCTCCTCGGTGTCGAAGCGTGAGGGGAAGGTGGCCAAGCGGCTCACGGCGATGCTGGAGGGCATGGGCGCCTCCGTCGAGGTCGACGATGCCGGCGACAAGATCGGCAGCGACACCGGCAACCTCGTGGCGCGCTTCCCGGGCTCGGCTCCCGACGCCGCGCCCTTCCTGCTCTGCGCGCACATGGACACGGTGGTGCCGGGGGAGAACATCCGCCCCGTCGTCAACGGCGACATCATCAAGACGGACGGCACCACCATCCTCGGCGGCGACGACAAGTCCGGCATCGTGGCCATCCTGGAAGCGGTGCGCGCGCTGCGCGAGCAGCGGATTGCCCACGGCCCCATCGACGTGCTGCTCACGGTGTGCGAGGAGATGGGCCTCGTGGGGGCCAAGCACTTCGACGTGGGCCGCCTGCGCGCGCGCACGGGGCTCGTCCTCGACTGCGACGGCGTGCACGAGCTGATCACCCGCGCGCCCGCCGCCAACCGGATGTCGTTCACCGTGCACGGCCTCGAAGCGCACGCGGGGATCGCCCCCGAGGAGGGGATCAGCGCCATCCGGGTGGCGGCGGAAGCGATCGCCGCCATGCGGCTGGGGCGGGTGAGCGCGGAGACGACGGCAAACATCGGACGCATCGAGGGCGGACTCGCCTCCAACATCATCCCCAGCCGCGTCACCCTGCGCGCGGAGACGCGCAGCCTGAGCGCGGAGGGGCTGGAGGCGCAGACGGCGCACATGCGCGAGTGCTTCGAGCGGGCGGCCGCCAGTCATCGCGTGACCGTGGCCGGACGCGAGCACACGGCGCGGGTGGAGTCCAAGATCGATCGCGACTACGACCAGCTCGACGTTGCCGATGACACGCGCATCGTGCGGCTCGTGGCGACGGCGTGCCGTGCCCTCGGCGCGCCCTTCCGCACGCGCTCCACCGGGGGCGGCTCGGATGCGAACGTCTTCACCGGGCGGGGGATCGAGGTCGCAAATCTCGGCTGCGGGATGCGCGAGATCCATACCGTCAACGAATGGGTCGACACGAAAGACATGGTGTCTACCGCACGTCTCCTCGTCGAGGTCGTTACGCTCCACGCTTGCAGCTAGCACGTGCGGTCGGCGGGGGCGGGTCGGGCTTCGGAGTGCTGCGACCACGTGGATGGTGGCCGCTTAGGCCGGGGGTGGCTGGGCTCCATCTGCACGCCTTGCCCGGTCCTGGTGAGTGGGAAACGGGTCTCAGCACCCCGAAGCCCGCCCCGCCCCCGCCGACCGCACGGCGGTGGAGACTGGAGTTCGGAATATCGAGGAGCGCCACGGCGGTGCCGGGGCGCTGCCGAGCGTCGGGAATCGAGGAGCGCCACGGCGGTGCCGGGGCGCTGCCGAGCGTCGGGAATCGAGGAG
>CAYQQT010000251.1:0-6197 GCA_964419375.1 uncultured bacterium | reverse complement strand
GCTAGCGCACCGTCGGGTGTTCGCGACACGACTGTCAAGTGTCAGCCCCGTTACGCCGCGCCCGCGTGGTAGAAGCTTCACTCCGTTACAAAGCGACGATCTACGGGATGACTGCGGTATGGCAAGCACCTTGCGCTGCGGCAATAGCGTGACGCGCCATTACCCCTTTTCTTTGCTGGCTATTTCGCCCGTCGCACGGGTGCGTATGTGCCGATGGCTCGCGGTGGCGGCGATCTCCATTTCAATCTCTGCTGGACTCGTGAGCGCCGCCACCCCGACCCCGCTCGTGGCGGGGGGCCTCACCGCTCTCCCCGAGACGACCACTGGTCCGAACCTCGTGCGCAACGCCGGCTTTGAAGACGTGAACGGCGTGCTGCCCGGCGCGTGGGAGGCATCAGAGGGTTGGGGCGCCGACAGGCAGGTCAGCCATTCGGGCGCCGTCAGCTTCCGGCGCTCCGGCCACGCCCCCACTGCTTCGCAGGCGGTGACGCTCAAGAAGGGCGTGTACACGCTCAGCGCCTGGGTCAAAACGGACGGCGTCGGCGACGGCGCCTCCAGCGGGATCCGGCTCGTACTGGACTCGCGCTCCGGGGGCGTCAACCAGTGGGGCGCGAGCGAGGTCATCAGCGGCACCGACGATTGGAAGCGCTATGAGGTGGGTCCCGTCGCCATCGCCACCGATCGCACCGTGCGCGTGCGGCTCGAGAGCGACAACGACGCCCGCGGCACGGCCTGGATCGACGACGTCACGCTCGCGCAGCACATGCCGCCGCCCATCGACGTCTTCATGCTCTACCCGAATTACCGCGGCATGCTCTTCGACGACCAGCCGCAGGCGATCACCCTCGACGTGAGCGTGACGCCGCCAGTGGGCACCATGGCCGCGTACACCGTGGCCGCCACGCTGTCCGACGAGAGGTCGGGCGCCGCGGTGGCCTCGCGGACCTACCCGGCTGCCGCGACCTTCCGGGCGACGATTCCGGCGCGTGCCATGCGCTCGGGCACGCCGTACGTGGTGAAGGTCGCGCTCGTCGATTCGGCGCGCAATGCCGTGGTGTACACCCATCCGCCCTTCCGCGTGTCGAAGGTGCCGGGCGGCGCCAAGGCGGCGATGAACGTCGCCGTGGACGACAAGAACCGTCTGCTGGTGCGCGGGACACCGCGCTTCGTGCTCGGCGTCTACGACGCGGCCGCCGAGTACGGCACCACCGAGAGCTTCTGGGAGCGCCAGCTGTGGTCGCCCACGGGCATCCGCCGCATCGGCGACATGAAGCTCAACATGTATCTGAACTCGTGGTACGGGCGGGTCGACGCGACGGCGGTGAAGTCGCTCATGGCCAGCCTGCAGAAGCGCGGCGTGATGTACCTGCACACGGGGCCGTGCGTCGCCGCTTCGCCGGCGGCCCTGGGCAACGTTCCGATCGACACCTCGGATGCGTACGTGCAGGACATCGGCGCGCATCCCGGCAGCGCCGGCTACTACACGATCGACGAGTGCTCGCGTTTCGTGCCGGAGGCATTCGCGCAATATCAGCGGCTGAAGCAGCTCGATCGCGACGGCATCACGCTGGCGGCGCTCGCGGGCGGCCCCGCGGAGGTGGCCCTGTGGCGCGAGGCCGGGGACGTCCTCAGCACGGTGGCCTATCCGATGTACGGCGCCGAGCCCGCGGGCGGCTACCGGCACCGGGTGGTGGCGGAGGGAGCGATCGCCGCCCGGCAGGCCGTGAAGAACGCGCGCCCATTCATGACCGTGCTCCCGGTGTCGGCGCCCGGCGCGCTCGGCCGGGGGCCCACGCTGCAGGAGATGCGCGCTCACGCGTATATGGCCATCGTGGAGGGCGCCCGCGGCCTGTGGTGGTGGGGCCTGGGCGACAATGCGCTGAAGGCCGTGTGCGCGGGATGGTGCGCGGAGAAGACGACGCACATGATAAACCTCGAATCGGTCGTCAATGAGATCGCCGCCCTCGAGCCCGCTCTCGTCGCCGACGACGCGCCGGGCGCGCTCACGTCGAACTCCGAGGCGGCGGCGATCCGCACGAAGGTGAAGGTTGTCGACGGTACCGGCTATCTCTTCGCGTACAACGGCACCAGCGAACCGGTGAGGGCGGCCTTTGGCTGGAGCACGGCCCCCGCCCGGGTGATCGTCCACGCCGAGAACCGCGCGATCGCCGCCTCCGGCGGCGGCTTCTCGGACACATTCGAACCCTATGAAGCGCACGTCTATGTCATCAGCAGCCCCCGGATGACGGAGAGGAATTGACTATGGGCACCATCAGCACTTTGGATCGCGAGCGGTCGACGCGCACCCGCGAGAGCGGCCGTGTTCGCCCGGCCACCCTGAGGGTCACGATCGAGACCGGCATGCCGGAGACGGCGGACGCGATCGCGTCCGTTCACGTCCACGTGTCCGGCGCCAAGGCGCCCATCCGGCTCTACCTGTACGTGGGCGGCGACCTTGCGGACGCCTGGACCGACACCGAAGCCGTCTACGAGCTGCGCGCCGAGGACGTGAAAGCCGGCCGCCACGCCATCACCGCCCGCGCCGTCGACGCCCTCGGCCGCTGGGCCGGCACCTCCATCATCTTCGACACCGCCGACCCCGTGAGCGTCCTCGCCAGCAACTAAAGGAAGAGCACCAGAAAACCCTCGCGGCGTCGGATCACCGGGCGCGCTGCGAAGGCGATTGGCGTCCCGGTCGGGTCACCGGGCTGTTGCAAGTTCCTTGAAAGACATGGGGGGCCCTATAGGCCCCCCAAGCCCCCCGTCGGCGATCGGATAGTTTCGACGCTGCGACGCACTTGCCGTAGCCGGGGTCCGCCGTACGCCGGCGGGCGCGGCGTGTGCTACGGTGAATCATGTCGACGTGGCTCGGACTGGATGCGCGCGCGGCGCGGGTGACGTTGACCGTGCTGGTGTTCGCGGCCGTGCTCGCCCTTCTTTATCTGCTCCGTCACGTCCTTCTGCTCCTGGCCTTGTCCGTGTTCTTCGCGTACCTGCTCTACCCTCTCGTCAGGCTGGTGCAGCGCGTACGGCCGCTGGCGCGCCATCGCACGACCGCCATCGGCGTCGTGTACGGCTTGCTGCTGATCGCGGTCACCGCCGTGGGCGTGACCACGGGGCCCAAGCTCGCCGCTGAGCTGAGCAACCTCGCCCGCAAGCTGCCGGAGATCTCGCAGCAGCTGAAGGCCGGCGCCATCGCGGGTGACATGCTCGAGGCGCGGGGCGTGAAAGCCGCGCAGGTGCGCGACGTCGAGACCTTCCTGCGCGAGCACGCGGGAGGCATCCTGTCCTCCGTGCAGGGGGTGGCCACGGCGGTGATCGTGTGGCTGGCGGGCGGGTGGACGCTGGTGCTCATTCCGATCTTCGCCTTCTTCATCCTCAAGGACGCCGAGACCATCACGACCTCTCTCACCGGTCTCTTTGAGACGCGTCGCAATCGTGACCTGTGGCGGGGCATCGGCCAGGACGTCCACGATCTCCTCGGCGGCTACGTCCGGGCGCTCATCCTGCTCGCGCTGCTCACCTTCCTCGTGTGGATGGGTGTCTTTCTGGTGGCCGGCGTTCCCTACGCCATCGTGCTCGCGGCCATCGCGGGCGTCCTCGAGTTCCTGCCGCTCTTCGGGCCGCTCGTGGCGGGCGCGCTCGTGATGATCGTCGCCCTCTTCAGCGGCTACGCGCATCCCGTGTTCCTGTTCCTGTTCATCATCGTCTGGCGCGGCATCCAGGATTACGTGTCCAGCCCGCTCATCATGGGGCGCGGCATCGAGCTCCATCCCGGCCTCGTGATCTTCGGCGTCATCGCCGGCGGTGAGATCGCGGGCGCGGCCGGGATGTTTCTGTCCGTGCCCGTCATCTCCGCGCTGCGCATCGTGTGGCGCCGGATCCAGGCGCTGCCGCCGCCCCGGACCGAGACGGCTGTCGCGCGCTCCGTCGAGGTCGCCACCCCGCTCGCGGAGGCTCCCGTCCACGAGCGATAACGCTTCACCCCCGTGAGTATGATGGGGTATGCCGCTGTCGGCCGGGGAGATCAAGGCGCTGGTCGAAGGCAGTCACGAGGACGTCTTCGCCGTGCTCGGCCCGCACGTGGTGGACGCGCGGGACGTCGTGGTACGGGCATTCCTGCCGCAGGCCACCGGCGCGCGCGTGATGGCCATGTCCTCCGCCCTCCCGCCTCGGTCCATGGAGCGCCTCCACCCCGCCGGCGTCTTCGAGGCTGTCTTTTCGGGCGTGCGGGACACGTTTGCGTACCGCCTGGAGGTCACCGACGGCGGCGGCGCCACGGTGGAGATCGAGGATCCGTACCGCTTTCCCTCGGTGCTGAGCGAGTACGATCGCCACCTGCTCGCGGAAGGCACCCACTACGAGGCCCACGACAAGCTGGGCGCGCACCCCACCGTCACGGACGGCGTGGCCGGCATCGTATTCGCGGTGTGGGCGCCCAACGCGCGCCGGGTGAGCGTGGTGGGCGACTTCAATGCGTGGGACGGGCGGCGGCACGTGATGCGGCTGCACCCGGTGAACGGGATCTGGGAGATCTTCGTCCCCGGCGTGGCGGAGGGGACGCGCTACAAGTTCGAGATCCGCTCGCGCTCCGGCGAGCCCATCGCGCTGAAGAGCGATCCTTACGCGTTCGCCTTCGAGCCCGACACCCCGCGCACGGCCGCCGTCGTGTACCCGCTCGAGACGTACGGTTGGAGGGATACCGCCTGGATGCGGTCGCGCGCGCGCCTGCACCCGTACGACGGCCCGGTGTCGATCTACGAGGTGCACCTCGGCTCCTGGATGCGCGTGCCCGAGGAGGGGGATCGCTTCCTGACCTACACCGAGCTGGCCGACCGGCTGGGCGCCTACGTGCGCGACATGGGCTACACGCACGTCGAGCTGCTGCCGGTGATGGAGCATCCGTTCTACGGCTCCTGGGGCTACCAGGTGATCGGCTACTTCGCGCCCACGCGCCGCTACGGCTCGCCCCAGGATTTCATGGCCTTCGTGGACCGCCTGCACGAGCAGGGGGTCGGCGTCATCCTCGACTGGGTCCCCGCCCACTTTCCCAAGGACCCGCACGGCCTGGGCTACTTCGACGGCACGCACCTCTACGAGCACGCCGACGCGCGCCTGGGCGAGCACGCCGACTGGGGCACGCTCATCTTCAACTACGGGCGCAACGAGGTCGCGAACTTCCTGCTCGGTAACGCTCTCTTCTGGCTGGACCGCTACCACGTCGATGGCCTGCGCGTGGACGCCGTCGCCTCCATGCTCTACCTCGACTACTCGCGCAGGGCCGGCGAGTGGCTGCCCAACGAGTTCGGCGGCCGGGAAAACGTCGCCGCCATGGCCTTCCTGCGCCGGCTCAACGAGCTCGTCCACCGCGATCGCCCGGGCATCGTGGTGGCGGCGGAAGAGTCGACGTCGTGGCCGATGGTGTCCCGCCCCACGTACCTGGGCGGGCTCGGCTTCGGGTTCAAGTGGAGCATGGGGTGGATGCACGACGTGCTCGACTACATGAGCCGCGATCCCATGCACCGCAAGTACCATCACAACCGGCTCACCTTCGGCCTGCTCTACGCGTTCAGCGAGAACTTCATCCTGCCGCTCTCGCACGACGAGGTGGTGCACGGCAAGGGATCGCTCTTACAGAAGATGCCGGGCGACGAGTGGCAGCGCTTCGCCAATCTGCGCAGCCTCTACGGCTTCATGTACGGCCACCCCGGCAAGAAGCTGCTCTTCATGGGCGGCGAGTTCGCCCAGAGCCGCGAGTGGAACCACGACCGCAGCCTCGACTGGCACCTGCTCGAGGCGGGCCCCTTCCATCGGGGCGTGCAGCGTCTCGTGCGCGATCTCAACCACCTCTACCGTGCCCAGCCCGCCCTGCACGAGCTGGACTTCGATCCCGCCGGCTTTCAGTGGATCGACTGCTCCGACTGGGAGCAGAGCATCCTCGCCTTTCTGCGGCGCGCGCGCGTGCCGTCGGACTTCGTGGTGGTGGCCTGTAACTTCACGCCCGTCGTGAGGCACGGGTATCGCGTGGGGGTGCCGCGCGAGGGCTTCTACCGGGAACTGCTGAACACGGATGCGGCGCCCTACGGCGGCGGCAACGCGGGCAATGCCGGCGGCGTGCGCTCGGAGCCGACCCCCGCCCAGGGGCAACCGCACTCGGTCGTGCTCACGCTGCCGCCCCTGGCGGTGCTCTTCCTCAA
>CAYQQT010000250.1:0-6201 GCA_964419375.1 uncultured bacterium | reverse complement strand
CCGTCCCGCCAGCGCTCGCTGGCGCCTTGCGCTGGTGGCGGCGAGGCGCCGCGTCGACTTGTTACAGGAGCTCGATGAAGAGGGTGTCGGAGACGAGGAAGCCGGATTCGGTGAGGGCGATGTTGTCGCGGCGATCGGTGAGGAGGCCGGCTTCGCGCCAGGTGTCGGTGCGATGTCGGAGCGTGGGGTCGGCGGCGAGGCGCTCGTCGAGGAGCGAGCGGGGGATGCCGTCGTGCGTGCGCAGGCCGAGGATGAGCTGCTCCGCCAGACGCTGGCGCGGGGTGAGTGATTCGGAGGTGTCGATAGGCAGGGCACCCGCTTCGAGGGTGGCGCAGTAGCGCGGAACGGGCTTGGTGTTGCCGTAGCGGGTGGCGCCGATGAAGCCGCACGCGCCGGGGCCGGCGGCGAGGTATTCCGCGGCGCGCCAGTAGGTGAGGTTGTGGCGCGAGCGCAAGCCGGGGCGCGCGTAGTTCGAGATCTCGTAGTGCTCGAAGCCGCGCTCGGCGGCCGCGCGCGCGAGCGCCCAGTATTGCTCCACCACCTCGCCTTCCGGCGGCAGCCCCGCCACGCCTGTGACGGACCAGAGGCTGCCCGCATCCAGCGTGAGCCCGTAGGCCGAGAGGTGATCGGGTCGCCAGTCGAGGATCGCGTGCACGGCGCGCGACCAGCCGGCGACGTCGAGCCCGGGCAGTCCGTACATCACGTCGACGCTGACGTTGTCGTGCCCGGCTTCGCGCGCGGCATCGAAGGCCACGCGCGCCTGCCCGGCGCTGTGCAGCCGCCCCAGCCGCGGCAGGATCGCGTCATCCAGCGCCTGCACGCCGAGGCTGATCCGGTTCACCCCCGCCGCCCGGTATCCCTCGAGCTTGTCCCGCCCCACGCTCTCTGGATTGCACTCGACGGTGACCTCCGCCCCCCGCTCCACCGCGAACCGCCCGCGCAGCTCGTCCAGGATTGCGCCCAGCTCCTCCACCTCCAGTAACGAAGGCGTGCCGCCCCCCAGAAATACCGACGAGATCGTCACCTCACCCGCCCACGGCAACTCCCCCAGCAGCTCCAGCTCGCGGCGCACCGCGCGCACGTACCGCTGCATCGCGCCGCCATCCATCGGCGCCGTATTGAAGCTGCAGTAGTAGCAACGCTTGGCACAGAAGGGGACGTGAAGATAAAACCCGAGGCTCCGGGAGTTCGGAGTCGCGAGGTCAAGGATGCTGCGGCGCGATGCGTCCGCTTCACCACCGACGGTAGCGCCCGGGGTGGTGACGGGGAAGGGGTCCGCGGACCCCTTCGCGCCAACGAAGTCTGCGCCCAATCGGTCGTCTGGAATACGCCCCACGCCGACATCGCGCCCCACCCCGTGGTCCCCGGACCCCTTCCCCGTCACCACCCCGGGCGCGGGCCGCATCAAGGGATGTAGCGGCCGAGACGCCACCAGCGCAGCCAGTGCTTGTCGCCGTCCCACGACCAGTAGATGAGAAACGATTTTCCTTTGATCTTGTCCCGCTTCACGAAGCCCCAGTACCGAGAATCCTGGGAGTTGTCGCGGTTGTCGCCCATGACGAAGTAGGAATCCGCGGGCACCGTGGTGGGCTCGCAGCCGTAGGCGTAGCCGCAGTACGCGGGCTGACCGCTGCGCCCGAGGGGAGAATCGACCTTCTTCGTGTACGGCTCTACGAGCGGCTTGCCGTTCACGATCACCTGCGCGCCGCGGATGAGGATCTGCTCGCCGGGAAGCCCCACGATGCGCTTGATGAAGTCGCGCTTCTCGTCCTGGGGGTACTTGAAGACGATGATGTCGCCGCGGTCCGGATGGCGCAGCGCGGGCAGACGGTACTCCGTGAGGGGCAGCTCGGGGCCGTAGAGGAACTTGTTGACCAGGATGTAGTCGCCCACGAGCATCGTGTCCATCATGGAGCCGGAGGGGATGGTGAAGGCTTGGACGATAAGGGTGCGGATGACGAGGGCGAGGAGGATGGCGATCGCGATCGCCTCCGCGTACTCGCGCACCACCGACTTGCGCCGGCGGGTGACGATGGCGGGCTCCGCCACCGCCTCCGGCGGCTTGTCGGCGCGGCCTTCGCGGACGTCCATCAGCTCTTGAGCACCGAGAGAAACGCCTCCTGCGGCACCTCCACCCGCCCCACCTGTTTCATCCGCTTCTTGCCCTCTTTTTGGCGCTCGAGGAGCTTGCGCTTGCGTGAAATGTCGCCGCCGTAGCACTTGGCGGTGACGTTCTTGCCCATGGCCTTCACCGTCTCCCGCGCGATGACGCGGCTGCCGATGGCGGCCTGGATGGCCACCTCGAAGAGCTGACGCGGGATGACCTTGCGCAGCTTCTCCACGAGCAGCTTGCCGCGCTCGTACGCCTTGTCGCGATGGACGATGCTCGACAGCGCGTCCACGGGATCGCCGTTGAGCAGGATGTCGAGCTTGACGAGGTCCGCGGGGCGGAAGTCCGCCAGCTCGTAGTCGAAGGAGGCGTAGCCCTTGGAGATGGACTTCAGCCTGTCGTAGAAGTCGATCACGATCTCCGCGAGCGGGAAATCGAAGCGGATATGCACGCGCTTGCCCATGTACTCCAGCGACTTGTGCACGCCGCGCTTCTCCTGCGCGAGGTTGTAGATGGCCGTCATGTACTCCGTGGGCACGTACACGGACGAGGTGACGAAGGGCTCGTCCATCTGCTCGATACGGTCGGGCGAGGGGAGCTTCGCCGGATTGTCGACCACCACCACCTCGCCGGCCGTCGTCAGCACCCTGTACTGCACGGAAGGCGCGGTCACGATGAGCGACAGATCGAACTCGCGCTCCAGCCGCTCCTGCACGATCTCCATGTGCAGCATGCCGAGGAACCCGCAGCGGAAGCCGTAGCCGAGGGCGAGGGAGGTCTCCGGCTCGAAGGTGAAAGCGGGATCGTTCAAACGCAGCTTCTCGAGGGCGTCGCGCAGCGACTCGTACTCGGTGTCCTCGATGGGGAAGAGGCCGGAGAACACCATCGGCTTGGCGTCGCGGTAGCCGGGGAACGCCTCCGCGGTGGGACGCAGCGCCTCCGTGATGGTGTCGCCCACCTTGGCGTCCGCCACGCGCTTGATGGCGGCCGTGATGTAGCCGACCTGGCCCGCCGACAGCTCCTCCACCGGCCGCATGTCGGGGCTGAACACGCCCACCTGCGCCACGTCGTACTTCTGGCCGTTCGACATGAGGAGGATCTTGGTGCCCACGCGCACGCGGCCGTCCGTGAGCCGCACGTAGATGACGACGCCCTGGTAGGAGTCGTAGTAGGAGTCGAAGACGAGCGCCTTCAGCGGCGCCTCCGGATCGCCCACGGGAGGCGGGATGCGCGCCACGATCGCCTCCAGCACCGCGGGCACGCCGGTGCCGTGCTTGGCCGAGATCGCGATGGCCTCGTCGCCGTCGAGGTCGAGCTGCTCGGTGATCTGCGTGCGCGTGCCCTCCACGTCGGCGGCGGGGAGGTCGATCTTGTTCAGCACGGGCACGATGGTGAGGCCGGCGTCGGAGGCGAGGTAGAAGTTCGCGAGCGTCTGCGCCTCGATGCCCTGCGCGGCGTCCACGATGAGCAGGGCGCCCTCGCAGGCGGCGAGCGCGCGCGACACCTCGTAGGAGAAGTCCACGTGTCCGGGCGTGTCGATGAGGTTGAGCGTGTACTCGTGGCCGTCGTTGGCTTTGTACAAGAGGCGCACCGTATGCGCCTTGATGGTGATGCCGCGCTCGCGCTCGAGGTCCATGGAGTCGAGGACCTGGTCCACGGCCTTCTTCGCGTCCATCGTGCCCGTGAGCGACAGCAACCGGTCCGCCAGCGTCGATTTGCCGTGGTCGATGTGGGCGACGATCGAAAAATTGCGGATGCGGGACAGAATCACCGGTTCAGTCTAACACGCTGCGTCGTCAGGCCTTTCGGGCTCAGCGCGGGGCGGCGGTGAGGTGGGTGTGGTCGGGGATGACGGCGCCCGATTCCAGGATGACGTCGGGGCCGATGTCGGCGTGGGCGCCGATCTTCACGTCGGCGCCCACGACGCAGTCGCGCAGGACGGCGGCCGTCCCCACCTCGACGCGCTCCCACAGCACACCGCCTTCGATGCGGGCGCCGGCGCCGATGCGGCTGCGCTCGCCCACGACGGTGAGCGGGCCCACGCGGGCGCCCGCCATCACCTGCACGCCGGGGCCGATCACCGCCGGCGCCAGGATGTGAGCGCCGGGGGCGATGGTGGCGGAGGCGTCCACCCAGCTGCCGTCGCGCTCCTCGCCCGGCGGGGCCAGCGGCATGCGCGCGCGGCCGAGCAGCAGGTCCGCCTGCGCCTCCCGGTACGCGTGCGGGCTGCCGATGTCGCGCCAGTACGTGTCCGCCAGCCAGCCGTAGGAGGGCACGCCGTCGGCGATGAGGCCGGGAAAGAACTCCCGCTCGATGGAGACGATGCGGTGGCCCGGCATGCGGCTGAGCAGCGAGGCGTCGATCAGATAGACGCCCGCGTTGATGGTGTCGGTGGTGATGACGTCGTCGGGGCCCGGCTTTTCCCGGAAGCGCTGCAACCGCCCGTCGGAGGCGGTCTCCACGAGCCCGTACGCGCGCGGGTCGGCCACCCGCGTGAGGAAGATGGTCGTGCGCGAGCCGCGCGCCTCGTGGAACTCGCGCATCGCGGAGAGGTCGACGTCGCTCAGCACGTCGCCGTTGAGCACGAACACGGTGCCGGCGGTGAGATCGGCGGCGTTGCGGACGCCGCCCCCCGTCCCCAGCGGCTCCGCCTCGATGACGTAGCGCAGGCGCACGCCGAGATGCTCGGCCTCGCCGAGGGCGGCCCGCACGTCGTCCACGCGGTACGAGCACGCGAGGACGACGTCGGTGACGCCGTGCTCGCGCAGCAGCGCGAGCTGGTAGGCGAGGAAGGGTCGGTTGAGCAGCGGCACCACCGGCTTCGCGCGCGCGAGCGTGAGCGGCCGCAGCCGGGTGCCCTGGCCGCCGGCGAGGATGACGGCCTGCGTGGCCCCCGCTACGTGCCGGGAGTCCAGGGCTCCGCCTCGTTGATCAACATCACGGGAATGCCGTCGCGGATCGGATAGGCCTTGCGGCAGGCCGGGCAGATGATCCGCGTCTCCTCGAACTGCAGCTCTCCCTTGCACGCCGGGCACACCAGAATCGCCTTCAGCTCTTCATCGATCATGCTCCACCTCCTCTCCACGGGATCTCACCCGTGAATCTTGTCACGAAACCACTTCAGCGTGTGGCGAAGCCCCTCGTCGGTGTCCACGCGCGGCTCCCACCCCAGCACCGCCCGCGCGCGCCCGATGTCGGGCTGGCGCACCTTGGGGTCGTCCTCGGGCAGGGGGCGGAAGATGATTCGGCTGCGCGAGCCGGTGAGCGCGATCACGCGCTCGGCGAGCGCCAGCAGCGTCATTTCGTGCGGGTTGCCGATATTCACGGGATCGTTCGTCGCGCTCTCCATGAGCCGCCACACGCCGTCGATGAGGTCGGTGATGTACTGGAAGGAGCGCGTCTGCGAGCCGTCACCGAAGACGGTGAGGGGCATGTCCGTCAGCGCCTGCGTCATGAAGGCGGGGATGGCGCGGCCGTCGTTGATCCTCATACGGGGACCATGCGTGTTGAAAATGCGCACGATGCGCGTGTCCACTCCGTGCACGCGATGATAGGCCATCGTGATGGCCTCCGCGAAGCGCTTGGCCTCGTCGTACACGCCGCGCGGGCCCACGGGATTCACGTTGCCCCAGTAGTCCTCGCGCTGCGGGTGCACGAGGGGATCGCCGTACACCTCGGAGGTGGAGGCGAGGAGGAAGCGGGCGCCCTTGGCCTTGGCGAGGCCGAGCGCGTTGTGCGTGCCGAGCGCGCCCACCTTCAGCGTCTGGATGGGCAACTCCAGGTAATCGAGGGGGGAGGCGGGGCTCGCGAAGTGCAGCACCCAGTCGAGCGGGCCCGGCAGGTCGATGTACTCGGTGACGTCGTGGCGGACGAGCGTGAAGCGTGAGTCCCTGTCGACGGGGGCGAGGTTGTCGGCGGAGCCGGTGCAGAAGTTGTCCATCGCCACCACTTCGCACCCGTGCCCGAGGAGGAACTCGCACAGGTGTGACCCGATGAACCCCGCGCCGCCGGTCACGAGCACTCGCATGCCTAGTGCGGATTATTCATGCGTGGAGAGAGCGTGCGCCGGCGGGTCCTGTCGTCGGGGTGGC
>CAYQQT010000249.1:0-6207 GCA_964419375.1 uncultured bacterium | reverse complement strand
GGCCGCTTCCCGACGAAGTGGGCCACGCCTTCCTTGAAGTCGGCGGTCCCGAAGCTGCGCGTCATCTCCTCGTCGGCGACGGCGGTCGCTTCCGCGAGCGTCTGGAGCTGCGCCTCCCAGAGCTGGTGCTTCATGACGGCCATCGAGCGCGGCGACACGAGCTGCGCCAGCTCCTGCGCGTAGGCGCGCACGGCCGGCATGAGGTCGGCGTGTGGCACGACGCGGTTGACGAGCCCCATGCGCAGGGCCTCGGCGGCGTCGATCTTGCGCGCGGAGAGCATGAGGTCGAGCGCATGCGGCAGCCCCACCAGGCGCGGCAGCATCCAGCTGATGCCGTGCTCGGCGATGAGGCCGCGGCGCGCGAACGATGTCGTGAAGACGGCCGCGTCGGAGGCGAAGCGCACGTCGCAGTAGAGCGCCACCACGAGCCCGAGACCGGCGGTGGGCCCGTTGAGGGCGCCGATGATCGGCTTCGGGATGGCGGGGAAGTAGGCGTAGCGGCCGCGGAAGTCGGCGCGCACGCCCTCGGCCGTCCCGGCGGGCACCGGAGGCCACGCCACCTCCTCGCCGCCGGCGGCGCCGGCGCCGCTGATGCCGGAGAGCAGGTTCATGTCCGCGCCCGCGCAGAAGCCGCGGCCGGCGCCAGTGAGGACGATGACGCGCACACGCTCGTCGCGCGCGGCCTCGTCCATGGCGGCGCGCACCTCGCGTCCCATGACCTGGGTCCACGCGTTGAGCTTGTCGGGCCGGTTCAGCGTCACGGTGGCGACGCGGTCCTGCGTGTCATAGACGATCTGCTCGTAACCCATGGCGACGACTCCTGTCGGGCTATGCCTCGGCCTCGAACGGGTAGAGGGGTTTGCGGCGGTTCCTGTAGGTGAAGAGCCGCAGATCGGAGCTGGTGACGCCGTCGCCGTCGCACATGACGATGTGGCGCGCGATGGGCTCGAAGCCGGCGCGGAAGTGCTGGCGCGACTTGATGAGCACGTACTTCTTGCGGCGCGGATCGATGCCGGCGTGGGTGAACACGCCGAGGTCGTACGGCTCGCTGCGTCCCTCGGAGATCACGAGCTGGACGTTGCTGGTGTCGAGCACGGCGGTGCGGCCCATGCGCACGCGGGTGCCCGTGGCCATGGGGCCCGTCACCACGAACTCGCCGTCGGTGATGCGCGTCACCTTGCCGGTGACGGTGAGCGGCTTGCCGTGCAGGTGGATCTGCGGCATGTCGATCCTGCCGCCCACGTCGAGCGTCACGCTCGCCACCGTGCCCGCCTCCACGAGCCGGCGCACGGTGATGGGATCGCAGATCGGCCCCGCCACCACGTCGCTGAGGCCCTGCGTCATGACCTCCTCGATTACGCGCATCACGTCCTGCGTGCCGCCCGAGGCCGTGTTGTCGCCGTGGTCCACGAGCACGATGGGGCCGTCGCCGAGCGTGCGCGCGTGCGCGATCTGCGAGGCGAGCGGGGCGCCCTTGTAGAGGAACGCCTCGCGCCGGTCCCACGCCAGGTCCAGCAACCGCTCGAGGAGGAGGCGGCCCTGGTCCGTCTGGCGATCGCAGACGATCACCGCCGAGCACGACAGGTGCGGGATGTCGGCGTGAGGGAAGCCGCCGAAGACGGAGGCGTTGAGGACGGCGCCGCTCGTCTCCGCCGCGATCGCCATGTCCATGACGTCCTTCATCGGCTGGCGCGACGGCGTGTGGACGAGCGTGCTCGTCATCATGGGGCGGCTGCCCCACACCATCACGGGCGTTACCTCGCCGTTCAGCGCGCGCACGAGCGTGCGCCCCGCCCGGTGGCCTGTCTCGCCCATGTCCACGTGCGGGTAGGTGCGGTAGCCGGTGATGACGGTGGCGTTGTCGACCATGGCGGGCGTCATGTGCGCGTGGAAATCGAGCGCGACGGCGATGGGCAGGTGCGGCGCCACCGCGCGGATGCGCCGCAGCAGCTCGCCTTCGCCGTCGTCGAGGTGTTCGGCCACCATGGCCCCGTGCAGCGCCAGGAACGCCGCGTCGCAGCCGCTGCTGATGGCGCCCACGATGGCGCCGCACATGTCCTCGTACGCGCCCTTCTCGACGTAGCCGGACGGATGCGCGCCGGCGGCCACGGGCACGGTGACCTCGGCGCCCATCTCATGCGCGACGTGCAGGAAGCCGCCGAGCTGCGTGTTCGTGTCCTTGAACTCCTGCACGGCGGCCTCGCCTGCGAGCGGGCGGAAGGACGCGATGGGCGTTCGCACCGGCGAGAAGGTGTTGGTCTCGTGCATCATCATGGCGACGACGATCTTGCGGCGAGCCATCTGTGCGGGCCTCCGGGCCTGAGTGTAGACGAAGGATAGGCGGAGGTTCTCGACGATGTTATCCGTTCGGCAGCGCGGCGACGGGGCGGCGGGCTCGAGATCGGTTACCATGGCTGCTCTCGCGGAAGATTATTGCCACGTGCAAGGAGGAGACGAGACATGGCAGACGTACTGACGGTGGTGGCGAAGCTTCGGGCGGCGAAGGGCAAGGGGGATGCGCTGGCGGCGCTGCTCAAGGAGCAGGTGGCGGCGGTGCGCAAGGCGGAGCCGGGCTGCCTCGTCTATCGGCCGCACCGGTCCGCGAAGGACCCGGACCTCTTCCTCTTCTACGAGCAATACAAAGACGACGCCGCCTTCGACCTCCACCGCAAGGCGCCGCACCTGGCGGCCTACCGCGAGCGCCGCGAGAAGGAAGGGCTGACGGAGGGCGCGGCGGAAGTGGAGATCTACCGCTCGCTCACCGATTAGGAGCCTGTCGGAACATCGAGGAGCGCCACGGCTTCGCCGCGGCGCGACGAGCGACGGGGGGCTTGGGGGGCCGTCGAGGCCCGCCATGTAAGTCAAGCGCTTGGGGGGCCCTTCGAGGCCCCCCATCCAATTAACCCCGCGCGGTGGTGGCAGGCACCGGGAACTCGTCGGGATCGATGGGGATCTCGATAACGGCGGGCTTGCCGCAGCCGAGCGCCGCCCGCACCACGTCGCCGATCTGGTCGGCGGCCTCGACGTAGTAGCCGCGCGCGCCGAAGAGCTCGGCGAGCTTGTCGAAGCGCGGGTTGGAGATGTCGGCGCCCACGTAGCGGCCGTCGTAGAAGTGCTTCTGGTACGCCTTCTCGGAACCCCACGCGTTGTTGTTCATCACGAGGGTGACCGCGTTGATCTGGTGGCGCACGGCCGTCTCCAACTCCTGCACGTTCATGAGGAAGCCGCCGTCGCCGTGGATCGCCAGCACGGGCGTCTCCGGCCGCGCCAGCTTCGCGCCCAGCGCCTCGGGAAACGCGAAGCCGAGACCGCCGAGGTCGAGCGGCGTCAGGAACGTTCGCGGCCGTGAGAAGTGCAGGCGGTCGTAGCCGTAGGCGGGCGCCGCGCCGGCGTCGAGCGTCACGATGGTCTCGGGCGGCAGCGCCGCGCGCAGCTCGGCGTACACGCGCTGCGGCTTGAGCGGTACTGAGGCGAGGCCGCGCTCGGCGGCCAGGCGCGCCTGCCGCTTCGCGCGCAGCTCTTCGATCTCCTTGCGCCATTCCTCCGTGGTCCGCGGCATCTCGGCGCGGTGGAGAGCCCGGTGCAGCGCCTCCAGCGCCAGTCCGGCGTCGGCCTGGATGGCCACCGCGACCGGATACGTGCGGCCGAGGTCGCGCGCGTCGATGTCGATCTGGACGATGCGGGTGGACGGCTGGATGTAGCGGTCGTCGTAGAACGTCGTGAAGTTGCCGAGCCGCGATCCCACCACGACGAGCACGTCGGCGCGCTTGCAGGCCGCGGCGGCCTCCGCCGAGCCCGCGCGCCCCAGGGGGCCGACGTAGAGCGGGTCGTCGTTCGGCACGGCATCGTTGCGACCGTACGCGGTGATCGTCGGCAGCCCGAACTCGGCGCTGAGCTGCTGCGCCAGGTTGTTGGCGCCCGCCCACGTCACGCCGCCGCCCACGAGCATCAGCGGCCGCTGCGCGTCGCGCAGCACGCTCACGGCCTCGGCGATCGCCTCCGGATTCGGCGGCGGCGCGTGCAGTGGACGATAGGCCGCGGGGTCGCCGAGGTCCGCCGTCACCACCTGGTCGTTGAGCACGTCGCGCGGGATGTCGATGAAGACGGGTCCCTTGCGGCCGGTCATCGCCGTGCGGAATGCGAGGCGAAAGAGCTCGGGGATACGCTTCGCGGCGTCGATCCTGATCGACAGCTTCGTCACCGGCGCCAGCATGTTGACGAGATCGAACTCCTGGAACGCGTCCCTGTTGTAGTGGCCGAGCGGCGGCCCGCCGGCGATCGCGATGACCGGCGAGTGGGCGACGTAGGCCGCCGCCATCCCGGTGATCAGGTTCGTGGCGCCGGGCCCGGCGGTGACCAGGCAGGCGCCGGGCAGGCCGGAGACGCGCGCGAGACCGTCGGCCATGAAGGCCGCGCCCTGCTCATGCCGCACGTTGATGTATTCGACGCTCTTGTCGTCGTACAGCACGTCGAGGACGTCGAGGAAGGTGCTGCCCACGATGCCGAAGACGTGACGCACGTGCTCCGCCTTGAGCAGCTCAATGACCGTCCGACCCGCGCTCATCTCCGCCACGCTCGCCTCCTGGGGTTATCGAGGAGCGCCACGGCTTTGCCGGGGCGCTGCCGAGTGTAAGGGGGGCTTGGGGGGCCCTTCGAGGCCCCCCATTAGTATAAAGTGCGGCCTCGGAGGGTCAACGTATGCGAGTGCCTGCGCCACAGATCCGTCAGCAGCTCGAGTCCGTCTTCCGCGCCTGGTCCATGTCCGACGCGCACGCGGCCACCACCGCCGAGATGATGGTCGAGACCGACCTGCGCGGCGTCGACTCCCACGGCATCTCGATGCTGCCGACCTACGACCGCGAGTTCCGCAGCGGCCGACTGAACGTGCAGCCGGCCTTCAAGACCGTGCGCGAGGGGCCGGCGATGGCGCTCATCGACGCCGACGCCTCGCTCGGCCATCCCGTGTCCGTGCACGCGATGAACCTGGCCGTCGACAAATGCCGCGACATGGGCGTGGCCGTCGTGTCGGTCTTCAACTCGCACCACTTCGGCGCCGCCGGCTGCTACTCGCGCATCGCCGCCGACCGCGGCGTGATCGGCATGGTGACGTCCGCCACCCGCGGCGTCACGATGGTCCCGACCTTCGCCGCCGAGCCCGTGATGGGCACCAATCCGCTGGCGTTCGCCGCGCCGGCGCGCCGCAACCCGCCGTTCCAGCTCGACATGGCCACCACGACGGTGGCTGCGGGGAAGGTGAAGGTGCACAAGCTCAATCACCGCCCGCTGCCGCCGGGCTGGGTCGTCGACGGCGACGGCAAGCCCGTGACCGACGCGGAAGAGGCGTTCCGCTACGTCTTCGAGCGCCCGGAAGGCGGGATCACGCCGCTCGGCGGCGCGCGCGAGGTCGGCGGCCACAAAGGCTACGGTCTCGCGGTCATGGTCCATATCCTCGCCGGCACCCTGTGCGGCGCGTCCTTCTCGCCCATCCGCAACCGAACCCAGAGCCCGGCCGACCCGCACAACATCGGCCATTTCTTCCTGGCCATCGACCCGCGCGCGTTTCGGGGCGACGGGGGGTTCGAGGACGACCTCGATCAGGTGATCGATGTGCTCCACCACGCGACGCCCGCCGATCCGGCGCAGCCGGTGCTCGTGGCCGGCGATCCCGAGATGGCCACGCGCGCGGAGCGGCTTCGCGAGGGCGTACCGATCCCGGACGACCTCATGGAGCAGCTGCGCGCGGTGGTGAAGAGCGCGCAGGTAAAATTCGTGCTGGCGCCGTAACCCTACTTGCGGCCGCGGCGCTCGATCAGCATTAGCGTCCCCGCCCGCAGGCGATGGCGCGTGCCGTTGACGGTCGCGGTGCCCGTGCCGGCGACGACGTACAGCCACTGATCGGCGCCGCGGTGCCGATTGTCCCGGTCGCCCTCGGCATCGCCGGCGGGCAGCACCATCTCGGCCGCCTGCGAGCGCCGGTTGCCGAGCGCGACGCGAAAGCCTTCCCCGAACCGCAGCTTCTTCGATTTCATCCGCCACCTCCGCGCGACCGATTGGCGACGCATGCCTGACAGGATATAGTCCCGGTGAACGGCGTCCCCGTCAGACGGCAGAAAGGACCCACCATGGCAACGATCACCGGTTCCGAAGTACTGGCGCAGTCGCTCAGGTCGCAGGGAGTGGACACGCTCTTCTACCTGATGGGTGGGC
>CAYQQT010000248.1:0-6209 GCA_964419375.1 uncultured bacterium | reverse complement strand
ACGAGCACGGCCACGCCCGTGTCGCGAACGGCCTTCACCACGGCCACCGTCTCCGCTACCTCGGTCGGGTTGAGCCCGGCCATCACCTCGTCGAGCAGGAGCAGGCGCGGCCGTGTCGCCAGCGCGCGCGCCAGCTCCAGGCGCTTGCGCAGGCCGATGGGCAGGCCGTGGGCGGGGCGACCGGCGTAGGGCTCGAGCCGGGTGAGGCCCAGCACCTCGCGCGCGTGGGCGCGCGCGTCGGCCACGGAGCGAGTGCGGTTGAAGGCGCCCACCATCACGTTGTCGAGCACCGTGAGGTCGGGGAACGGCTGCACGAGCTGGAACGTGCGCGCGAGGCCGAGCCGGCAGATCTCGTAGGGCGGCAGTCCCACGCAGGCCCGGCCGTCCAGCGTCACGTTGCCTTCGTCCGGGCGCTCGAAGCCGGAAATGATGGCGAAGAGCGTCGTCTTGCCGGCGCCGTTGGGCCCGATGAGCCCGACGATCTCGCCAACGCCCACGGTCAGGCTCACGCGGGTGAGCGCCTGCACGCCGCCGAAGCGCTTGCTCACCCCGCGCACGTCAAGGAGCACGCCGCATCCCTCGCAGCCAGCCCATCACCCCGCGCGGCAGGAACGCGACGGCGAGCATGAGGATGGCCCCGTACAGCATGAGGTGCAGCCCCGCGTAGCTCCTGACCACTTCCCGCGTCGTCTCGCCGAGGACCCCGAGGAGGACCGAGCCGAGGAGCGGGCCCCACATCGTGCCCGCGCCGCCGATGATGGGGCGCAGCAGGATCTCGATGGAGTTCACGGGGCCGAAGGCGATGGTGGGATCGATGTAGGAGAAGTACTGCGCGTAGAAGGCACCCCCGAGGGCGGTGACGCCGGCGGAGAGCGCCATCGCCGCCAGCTTGATGCGATACGGGTTGATTCCCAGCGCGGCCGCCGCCGCCTCGTTCTCCCGCACGGCGGCCATCTGGTAGCCGAGGCGGGAGCGGCCGAGGAGCGCCACGCCCCACGTGACGGCGAGCAGCATGGCGAGGATCACGTAGTAGAAGTAGCGCTTGTCACCGAACTGGAAGAGCGCGGGCGCGTGCCCGCGCAGGGGCACGAGGACGCCGGCGGAGCCGCCCACCCACTCCCAGTTCGTGGCTGCCACGCGGAAGATCTCGGCGAAGGCCAGCATCACGAGCGCGAAGTACGCGCCGCGCAGGCCGTAGCGGAAGGAGAGATGGCCGGTGACGAGGCCCACGGCGACGGCGACGGCGGCGCCCGCCCACATGCCGATCCACGGGCTGACTCCCGCCTTCACGAAGCACAAGCTGGACGTGTAGGCGCCGATACCGAAGAAGAGCGCGTGCCCGAACGAGAACTGCCCCGCGTAGCCGCCGAGGATGTTCCACCCCTGTCCCACGAACGCGAAGAACAGCATCAGGGTCAGCGTGCCCACGATGTACTCCGAGCGGATCAGCAGCGGCGCGACCAGGGCGGCGACCAGCGCCGCGACGGCGAATATCGAGGAGCGCCACGGCTTTGCCGGGGCGCTGCCGAGCGCGGGGGGCTTGGGGGGCCCTTCGAGGCCCCCCATCTAGTGGACGAGGCCGGTGGGGCGCAGGAGGAGAACGAGGATAAACAGCGCGAAGATCCCGATTTGCGCGAGCGAGCCGTGCAGGAAGAGGCCGCCGAGCGACTCCACCACGCCCACGAGCAGGCCGCCCAGGAGCGCGCCCGGGAAGGAGCCGAGGCCACCGAGCACGACCACGACGAACGCGGTGATGACGAACGTGTTGCCGACCTCCGGCGACACATAGAAGAACGGCACCGCCATGGTCCCCGCCGCCGCCACGCACGCGCTGCCGAGACCGAAGGCCACCGCGTGCACGCGCGGCACCGGGATGCCGACGAGCGCGGCGCCCTCGCGCTCCTCCGCCGCCGCCCGCAGCGCTTTGCCGAGGTCGGTCTTCTTCAGGAAGAGCGCGAGGGCGGCCGTGATGGCGAGCGCGCCCGCAAAGGCGAGCACGCGCGGCAGGTTGAGGCGAAGCGGGCCGAGCGGCACCGTCTGCTGCGAATAGGAGACGAGGAGGGTGCGCGGGTCGGCCTTGAACAGTACGAGCGCGAAGTTGTCGAGGAAGAGGGCGAGCCCCAGCGTCATGAGTAATTGGTTGTGCTCGGCCCCGCCCAGCACGGGCGCGATGACGGAGCGCTCGATGGCGTAGCCGAGCGCGAAGCCGGCAGGCACCGTGAGCAGCAGCGAGACGTACGGATCGACGCCGAGGCGGCTCGCCAGCCAGAAGGTGGCGTACATCGCCAGCATCATCAGCGAGCCGTGCGCGAAGTTGATCACCTTCATGACGCCGAAGATCAGCGTCAGCCCCAGCGCCACCAGCGCGTACAGCCCGCCGAGCAGGATCCCGTTGACGAGGCTCGAAAGAACGACCTCGCTAGACACGCTTCTCCCAGGCGGGCACTGGGATGATGGGCTTCGCTTCGGCGAACTCGGCCGGGTGCACGACGACGATCTTGCCGCTCTGTACTTGCATCAGCAGCGTCCGCGCGTGCGGGTTCTGTCCCTTGTCGTCGAAGGTGATGGCGTAGGGCACGATCTGGTCGCGCAGGCTCGTCCTGGTGAGGGCCTCGCGCACGCGCTCGCGGTCGGCGGCGCCGGCGCGCTCGAGGGCGTCGCGCAGGACGTAGGCCGACTGGTAGGCGAGCATCCATTCGTAAGCGAAGGGCTGGCTGTAGGCCTTCTCGAAGGCGGCGATGGTGGACGCCATGCGCGGGTGCTTGGGGTTGTACCAGTGGTTGCCGTCCAGCATGTAGTCGGCGATCTTGCCCACGTCCTTGATGAACCGGTACTGGCTGCCTGCGCCGCCATAGACGGAGCAGACGGCGCCCACGTCCACACGCTGCTCGGCCATGGTGCGCATGATGAGCGAGTGCGCTGGATAATAGGTGGACGGGATGACGAGATCCGCCTTCGCCGCCTTGATCTTGAGCACCTCGTTGTTCAGCGAGGGCGCCGCCGCGCTGTGGGGGATGCGATCGGCCACTTCCATGCCGATGCCCGGCAGCAGCTTCTCCAGCGTGTCCGCGGTGTTCTTGCCGAAGAGGCCGTCCTCGTGGATGAGCACCACGCGCTTGAGGCCCGTCTTCAGCCCGCCGAGCTGCTCCACGGTGTGCCGCGCGCCCATGCTCGCGTTGGGCCCGAAGCGGAACGTGTACTTGAAGCCGCGCTCGGTGACCGCGTCGGCGACGGCAACGTCGAGCACGTGGGGGATCTTGTACTTCTCGGCTTCCTGGGTGGTGACGAAGGCGATGCCGGAGGCGTAGGGGCCGAGGACGGCGACGGCGCCCGCGTCCTTGAACCGCTCCATCGTGGAGATGGCGACAGGCGGCTTGGACTCGTTGTCGAGCACCATCAGCTTGATGCGCGCGCCGCCCATCGACTTGATGCCGCCGCCGGCGTTAATCTCGTTCACGGCGAGCTCGATGCCCTGCTTGCCAAGGTTGCCCTCGCGCGCGAGGCCGCCCGTGAGCGGGTGCGTCTCGCCGATGAGGATCTCCTTCGGCTGGGCGCGCAGCACGGCGGGGAACGCCGCCGAGGTCGCCGTCGCCGCCGCCGAGAGTTTCAGGAATTCCCGCCGTGTCGTCATCGCTCGCTCTCCTTGGCCCGTTCGGGCTCGGCTGATACTAACTTATTTGGCGTCGTGGAAGATGACGCCGAGCGTGTAGCGGCGGCCGCCGGTGATGCGGCTCACGCCGTGGCGCACGGCGGCCCGGTAGTAGCCGCGCGCGGTCTCCACCGGGCGATGACGAGTGGTGAAGACCAGCATCTCGCCCTGCTCGGTGGCGATCGCCTCGCCGCGCGACTGCGCGCGCGGGCGCTGCTCCACGAGCAGGAAATCGCCGCCCGTGTAATCCACGCCGCGCCGGCTCAGGAAGCACGTTATCTGTAGGGGGAAGACGACGTCGCCGTACAGGTCCTGGTGCAGGCAGTTATAGCCGCCGGCCTCGTAGTGCAGCAGCAGCGGTGTCGGCTTCGTTTGCCCCTTGCGCCGGCAGAGGGCCTGCAGCTTGCCAAGGTCGGGCGGGTGAAGGGTGCCGGTCCCGAGCGCGGTCTCCCACTGATTGGCGACGGCGGCCAGCGGCGGGTAAGCGTGGGTGCGCAGCTCCTGCACCAGCGGGGGCAACGGGGCCGCGAAGTACTTGTAGTCGCCGACGCCGAACCGGAAGCGCGCCATGTCCACCGTGCTGCGGAAGCGGGTGGGGTCCGCGTACAGCGAGATCAGCTCGACGCACTCGTCGGGAGTGAGCAGCGGCTGCGTCTTCGCGTAGCCGAATTCCCAGAGCGAGCGCTCGATGGCGCTCCAGTCGAGCGCCTCAAGCCGGCTTTTGAGGTCCACCTTTGCCCGGCTCGGGAGGCAGGTCGAGCTTGATGTGCAGCTCGCGCAGGCGCTGCGGGTCCACCGGCGAGGGCGCCTGCATCATGAGGTCCTGCGCCTGCTGGTTCATCGGAAAGGCGATGACCTCGCGGATATTCCGCTCGCCCGCGAGCATCATCACGATGCGGTCGATGCCCGGCGCCGAGCCGCCGTGCGGGGGGGCGCCGAACTTGAAGGCGTTGAGCATGCCCCCGAAGCGCGCTTCCACGTCCTGCCGGCTGTAGCCGGCGATGGCGAAGGCCTTGTACATGATGTCGGGGCGGTGGTTGCGGATGGCGCCGCTCGACAGCTCCACGCCGTTGCAGACGATGTCGTACTGGTAGGCCTTGATCGTGAGCGGGTCCTGGCTCTCGAGGGCGTCGAGGCCGCCCTGCGGCATCGAGAACGGGTTGTGGCTGAACTCGATCTTCTTCGTGTCCTCGTTGTACTCGTACATCGGATAGTCCACCACCCAGCAGAAGCGGAAGACGTCCTTCTCGATGAGATCCAGCTCCTCGCCGATGCGGGCGCGCGCTTTGCCCGCGAGCACGTCGGCGTCGGGCCGCCTGTCGCACGCGAAGAAGACGGCATCGCCGTCGCGCGCGCCCGTGGCGGTGCGCAGGGCGGCCAGGCGCGGCTCGTCGAGGAACTTGGCGATGGGGCCCTTGGCGGCGCCCTCGGCGAGCGTCACGTAGCCGAGACCGGGCGCGCCCTGCTCGCGCGCCCACAGATTCAGCTTGTCGAAGAAGGAGCGGGGGCGTGCGGTGGCGCCGGGCGCGGGAATGGCGCGGACGACGGCGCCCTGCGCGACGGCTCCCGCGAACACGGCGAAGTCCGAGTCGCGGAAGACCGCGCTCACGTCGCTGATGCGGATGGGGTTGCGCAGGTCGGGCTTGTCGCTGCCGTACACGGCCATCGCCTCGTCGTACGGGATGCGGGGGAACGGCGGCGGGGTGACGGCCCGGCCGGCCGAGAACTCCTCGAAGACGCCGGCGATGACGGGCTCGATGGTGGCCCACACGTCTTCCTGGGTGACGAACGACATCTCGAAGTCGAGCTGGTAGAACTCGCCCGGCGAGCGGTCGGCGCGGCCGTCCTCGTCGCGGAAGCAGGGCGCGATCTGGAAGTAGCGGTCGAAGCCGGCCACCATCAGGAGCTGCTTGAACTGCTGCGGGGCCTGGGGCAGCGCGTAAAACTTGCCGGGATGCACGCGGCTCGGCACCAGGTAATCGCGCGCGCCCTCCGGGGACGACGACGTGAGGATCGGCGTCTGGAACTCGGTGAAGCCCGCCTCGATCATGCGCCGGCGGATGGACGCGATGACCCCCGCGCGCAGGACGATGTTCCGGTGCAGCGATTCACGCCGCAGATCCAGGAACCGGTAGCGCAGCCGGGTGTCCTCCGGATACTCCGCGTCGCTGTTGACCTGGATGGGCAGCGGGTCCGCCACCGACAGGACGTCGAGACCGTCCACGGCCAACTCGACCTCGCCCGTGGGCAGCTTCGGATTCACGGCATCCGCGGCGCGGGGGACGACCGTGCCCGACAGGGAGACGACGGTCTCCAGCTTCAGGTCCTGTGCCTGGGCGAAGTGCGGATTCGATGCGTCGATCACGCACTGCGTGAGCCCGTGGTGATCGCGCAGATCGACGAACACGAGGTTGCCGTGATCGCGCTTGCGGTGCACCCACCCCGCCAGCCGGGCCACGGTGCCCGCGTTCGTCCGCCTCAACTCCCCACAGTTATGCGTCCGATAAGCATGCATGCGCCCTACTGTGCCACGAACACAGCCACGTGCACGCGGATTGCA
>CAYQQT010000247.1:0-6211 GCA_964419375.1 uncultured bacterium | reverse complement strand
TCGCCTTGACACTTTTCAAGGCGCCATAGTAGCCTTCACCGCGCAATGGCTACCTCCGGCATGGCGGCGTCCGTACACGTGCAGAAGATCACCGTGCCCTTCGAGTTCCCCGTCTGCTTCACCACCGACGTCTTCGCGCCCGACAATCTCCACCTGGTGGAGGCCCTCGCCCGCCAGGAGCCGCTGCGCCGCCAGCGCCTGCTCGTCATCGTCGAGCGCGTGCTCGTGGACGTGTGGCCCGGGCTCCTCGCCGACATCGAGGCCTATGTCGCCCATCACGCCGATCGCCTGGAGCTGATCGACGGTCCCCTTGTCATCGAGGGCGGCGAGTGCGTGAAGAACGATGCGGCGGCGGTGGCGGCGCTGCAGGCGCGGCTGGACGCGCTGCGCGTGGACCGGCAGTCGCACGTGGTGATCGTGGGCGGGGGCGCCCTCCTCGACATGGCCGGGTACGTGGCGGGCGTCGTCCATCGCGGGGTGCGGGTGACACGGGTGCCGACCACCGTGCTCGCGCAGGCGGACTCCGGCGTGGGCGTCAAGAACGGTGTCAACGCCTTCGGCAAGAAGAACTTTCTCGGCACCTTCGCGCCGCCCTTTGCCGTGCTCAACGATCGCCGCTTCCTCGACACCCTTGGCCGGCGCGACACGGTGGCCGGCATGGCGGAGGCCGTCAAGGTGGCGCTCATCCGCGACGCGGAATTCTTCGAGTGGCTGTGCGCGCACGCGGACGCGCTCGCCGCCTGCGATCCGGAGCCGCTGCAGCACCTCGTGCGCCGCGCCGCCCAGCTGCACCTCGATCACATCGCGACGTCCGGCGATCCTTTCGAGATGGGCAGCGCGCGGCCGCTCGACTTCGGGCACTGGGCGGCGCACAAGCTGGAGTCGCTGTCGGGTAACCGCCTGCGCCACGGCGAGGCGGTGGCCATCGGCGCGGCGCTCGATACGGTCTACTCCGTGCGGACGGGCCTGCTCGCGCCTATCGCCCTCGAGCCGATTCTGACCCTGCTCGAGCGGCTGGGGCTGCGCCTGTGGGACGCCGCCCTCGAGCTGGGGCCCGCCACGCGGCCCACGGTGCTGGACGGGCTCGAAGAGTTCCGTGAGCACCTCGGCGGCGAGCTGACGGTGACGCTGCTGCGCGCGATCGGCCACGGTGTCGAGGTGCACGAGATGCGCGAGGACGCTGTCCTCGCCGCCCTCGCGGACCTCCGCCGGCGCGACGCCGCCCGTTGAGGCTCTCCACTCCCGGCAATCCGCACCTCACGTACTGCACCAACATCCACGCCGGCGAGACGTGGCCCCAGGTGCGCGCCAATCTCGAGCGCTACGTGACCGCCGTCAAGCGCGAGGTCGCGCCCGACCGGCCCTTCGGCGTCGGCCTCCGCCTCTCCGGCATCGCCGCCGACACCCTGTCGCAGCCGGGCGAGCTGGAGGCCTTCCGCGACTTCCTCGCCGCGCACGGCCTCTACGTCTTCACCATCAACGGCTTTCCGTACGGCCCCTTTCACGGCACGCGCGTGAAGGAAGACGTGTACCTGCCGAGCTGGCTCGACGAAGAGCGGCTGACGTATACCGACCGTCTGGCCCGGCTGCTGGCGGCGCTGCTGCCCGACGAGCCCGGCCTCGAGGGCACCGTGAGCACGCTGCCCGGCGCCTTCAAGCCGCTCGTCACCACGCCGGAGGACGTGGCCCGCATGGCGCAGCACCTCCTCCGCCACGCCGCGATGCTCCATCGCCTGCATCGCGAGACGGGCAAGCTCATCTCGCTCGCGATCGAGCCGGAGCCGTGGTGCTTCGTGGAGACGGTGGCGGAGGCCGTCGCCTTCTTCCAGGACCACCTCTTCTCCAAGGCGGGCGCGCACGGGCTGAGCGAGGAGGTCGTGCGGCGTCACCTCGGCCTCTGCTTCGACGCCTGTCACATGGCGGTGGGCTTCGAGGAGCCGCTGGCGGCCATCGGCAGGCTCACGGCGGCGGGCATCCGCATCGGCAAGATCCAGGTGAGCGCCGGGTTGAAGGTCGTCTTCGACGGCCAGGATGCGCCGCTGCTGGCCGCGCTGCGCCCGTTCGCGGAGGGCGTCTACCTGCATCAGACGGTGGAACGGACGCAGGGCCGTCTCTCCCGCTACCTCGACCTGCCGGACGCGCTGGCGATGGCGGAGACCGGGCCCAGCGAGCCGCGCGAGTGGCGCATCCATTTTCACGTGCCCCTCTTCCGCGAGCGGCTCGGGCTCTTCGCCAACACGCAGGACTACCTGCGCGAGCTGCTCGCCCTCGTGGCCAAGTCGCCGGTGTCGCCGCACCTGGAGGTCGAGACCTACACGTGGGACGTCCTGCCCGAGCAGTACCGCCGGGAAGGCGTCGTCGCCGCCGTCGCGCGCGAGTTGCAATGGGTCATGCAGCAGCTGTAAGCGGGGGCTGGTTCGTCTACCTGCGCCTGGGCCGCGTGTCCAACCTGCCCACGGTGTGGACCAACGTGGCGGCGGGCGCCGTGTTGTCCGGCATGCCGCTGTATCCGGGCACGATGGTGGCCCTGCTCGTCGCGCTGTCGCTCTTCTACGTGGGCGGGATGTACCTGAACGACGCGTTCGACCGTCACGTGGACGCGCGCGAGCGTCCGGAGCGCCCGATCCCCGCCGGCCTCGTGAGCGCGCGCACGGTCTTCATTCTCGGCTTCGGCATGCTCGCGGTGGCCGTCGTGATCCTGGCCGTGGCCGCGTGGGGCGGCCGATGGGCGGGCGCCGGGCGCGCGGTGGCGTCGGGGGTGGCGCTGGCGGCGGCGATCATCTACTACGACGTCGTGCACAAGCGCGATCCGCTGAGCCCGCTCATCATGGGCCTGTGCCGCCTGCTCATCTACATCACGGCCGCGCTCGTCGTCTCCGGCCGCATCGCGACGCCGGTGCTCGCAGGCGCGGCGGCGCTGCTCTCGTACCTGATCGGCCTCACCTACGTCGCCAAACAGGAGAACCTCGCGAGATTCCGCAACGCGTGGCCGCTCCTCTTCCTCGCCGTGCCGTTCATCTATGCCATGCCCATCGTGATGGACAACGTCGTCGGCGCCCTGCTCTATCTCGGCTTCCTCGGCTGGGTCGGCTACTCCCTGTCCTTCCTGCGCGCCCGCCGCATGAACATCCCGGGCGCGGTGGTCCGTCTCCTCGCCGGCATCTCCCTTCTCGACGCGCTCCTCATCGCCGGCGCCAACGAACCACTACTTGCCACCGCCGCCATCGGCGGCTTCATCCTGACTCGAATCCTCCAGGGCTACGTCGCGGGAACCTGACGCGCGTGCGTTCGGCGGGAGCGGGTTGGGCTGGGGGTGCGGGACCCGTTTCCCGCTCAACTAGAAACGCACGGGGCGTGTCGATGGAGCCCAGCCACCCCCGGTCCGAGTCGGCCACCATCCACGTGGTCTCCGCACCCCCAGCCCAACCCGCTCCCGCCGAACGCACGTTGCCGAGCGCGGCGTGAGCGCGGTCAGTGGGCGAAGACGTGGTCGAGGATGAGCTGTTTGACGGCGGTGGCCTCGACGGGGTCGTTGTCGAGGAGCGCGGGGTCGCTCGAGATGAAGACGGGCCGGCGGTGGTCGTCGAAGACGCGGCCGTGGGAGCCGCGCACGAGCGTGGCATCGAGCGGGATCACGTCCATCAGGTAGCGGAAGCCGAGCGCCTTCTTCAGGAGCGTGGCGCCGATCTTCAGCTTCGGCGCGCGCAGCGTGGGATCCAGGAAGAGCTCGACGGGGTCGTAGCCCGGCTTGCGGTGGATGTCCACGGTGCGGGCGTAGTCGGGCGCGAGGGCGTCGTCGAGCCAGTAGTAGTACGTGAACCACCGGTCGGGCGCGGCCATCGCCACCAGCTCGCCGGAGCGCGGGTGATCGAGGCCGATCCGCCGCTTGCCGTCGTCGTCCAGCACGGCCTCCACGCCCCGCACGCCTTCCAGCAGGTGCTTGACCTCGGGGATCATCTCCGCGCGCTGCACGTAGACGTGCGCCACCTGGTGGTCGGCGACGGCGAACGCCTCGGAGGCGCCGGGATCGATCACGTCGTGGCCCAGCTCGTTGCGCACGGACAGCAGCTTGGCCTCGCGCAGCGCGCGGTTGACGTGCACGGGGCCCGTGACGTCCGTGATCGCGTACTCCGAGAGGACGACCACTCGCGCGCCGTCGCGCTGCACGTGGTCGATGAGCTCGCCGCACACGGCGTCGATCGCCTTCAGCTCGCCCGCGAGGGCGGGATGGCGGGGGCCGAGCCGCTGCAGGCTGTAGTCGAGGTGCGGCAGGTACACGAGCGTGAGCGTGGGCCGCCGCGTGTCGTAGACGTGGCGCGCGCACTGCGCGATCCAGCGGCTGGAGGTGATGTCCGCCGTCGGCCCCCAGAAATTGAAGAGCGGGAAGGGGCCCAGCGTGCGGGTGAGCTCGTCGCGCAGGTCGCCGGGCTTGGTGTGGATGTCGGGGATCTTGCGGCCGTCGGCGGGATACATCGGACGCGGCGTCACCGCCCACGTGGCCGCACTGTACATGTTGTACCACCAGAAGAGCTTGGCGCAGGTGAAATCGGGATCGCGGCGCGCGCCCGCCTCCCAGATTTTTTCGCCCGCGACGAGGCGGTTGGATTGCCGCCAGAGCCAGATCTCCGAGAGGTCGCGGAAGTACCAGCCGTTGGCGACGCAACCGTGCTCGCGCGGCAGCGTGCCCGTGGTGAAGGTGGACTGCACGGAGCAGGTGACGGCGGGGAAGATCGTGCGCAGGGGCCGCACGCCTCCCGCGCGCGCGAGGGCGGTGAGATGCGGCGTGCGCTCGTCCAGGACGTCGGCGGTGAGGCCGACGACGTTCAGGACGACCGTCCGGCGCATCACTGCACGAGGGGCGTCTGGCCGCGCAGGACGGAGTTGCCCTCGAACAGGCGCGTCTGGTCGATGGCGGGAGCGGCCACGGTGTCCTCGAGATCGAGATCGAGCCGGCCGCTCTGGGCGAAGAACGTCACCGGGTTCTGCCAGAAGATCCGCGCCACGTCGGCCTCCGCCACTCCGCTCTCACGCATGAGCGCAGCCGTCTTCGGCACCTTCAGGGGATCGCTGACGCCCCAGTCGGCGGCGCTGTTCACGAGGATGCGCTCGCTGCCGTACTTCTTGACGAGCGCCACCATGCGCGCCTCGTCCATCTTCGTCTTCGGGTAGATCGAATGCCCGGCCCAGCACGCCGTCGCCAGCACGAGGGGCAGCGTCTCCTCGGTGTTGTGGTCGATGAGGGCGCGCTCCTCGGGGAAGCCCACGTCGCGGATGAGGCGGAGGCTGCGCTCGGTGCCGCGCTTCTTGTCCCGGTGCGGGGTGTGCACGAGCACGGGGAGGTCGAAGCGCAGGGCGAGCTCGAGCTGGGCGGCGAAGTACTTGTCCTCCTCGGGCGTGAGGTCGTCGTAGCCGATCTCGCCCACCGCCACCACGCCGTCCTTGCCGAGGTAGCGCGGCAACAGCTCGATGACGCCCGGCGCCACGCGCGCGTTGTTGGCTTCTTTGGGGTTGAGCGAGAGCGTGCAGAAGTGCCGGATCCCGAACTGGCTGGCGCGGAAGCGCTCCCAGCCGAGCAGGCCGCTGAAGTAGTCCTCGAAGGTGCCCACGTGCGTGCGCGGCTGGCCGAGCCAGAACGAGGGCTCCACGAGGGCGGCGATGCCCGCCGCCGCCATCGCCTCGTAGTCCATCGTCGTCCGTGACGTCATGTGGATGTGCGGGTCGAACAGCTTCATCGCTCGCTCCCTTTCACGATCATCAAGAGGTCCAGGTCCGCCGGCACCGGTCGTCCGGCCGCCCGCCGCTCACTGGCATAGTCGGCGGCCATGCGCGAAAGCTCTTCCGTCACGCGCGCCGGCAGCCCTACGATACGCTCCAGCGCCACGCCCGTGAAGACGGCCTTCAGCGCCATCTGGTTGAAGCTCGGCTCCGGGAAGTAGCGCGCCGGGTACGGGTTCTCGCACGTGATGGCTTCGAACACGGGCTGCACGTGCGTGCGGCAGGCCTCGACGGCGAGGTCGACGAAGCCCTCGGGCGCGGGCAGCACGGGCAGGGCATAGAGCACGGCTTGGCGCTCGCGGTTGTCGCCTTCGCGGTAGCACGTCTCCACCAGCTCGCCGGGCGTGGGGCGGGCGGCGGCGGCGAGCACGAGCAGCGTGACGCGCGCGAGATCGTCGACCGCCCAGTGCGCCACCGCCCACTCCACGCCCTCGTG
>CAYQQT010000246.1:0-6215 GCA_964419375.1 uncultured bacterium | reverse complement strand
GCAGCTGGGGACGCTTGGCGCACCCGGCGATGATGACGGCCAGGATGATAATGAGGACCGTGAGCCGTTGCCGTTGACGTCGCATTGGTGTTCTCCCTATCGCTCGAGGATCTGTTCCTCGGCCGAGTAACGCTCAGACGGGCTCCGTCCGTAGATGGTCCTCGATGTCCCGCACCCCTGGAGTGAAGCGGGCGGCCGCGACGACCGATTTGCGCTCCGCCCACGAATGCACCGAGCCGGTCAGCGTCGCGATGCCGTCCCGCACATCGACGTGGATGCGCTTGGCTTCGCGCTCGGCCCGGCGCTCCAGCGCCTGCTCGATGGCCTTGCGGACATCCCCGGTCACCGGCTTCGTCGCCTTCACGGTGATCCTGTTCACCACACCCTTCACACCGGTCAGGTTCCTGACAGCGCGTTCCGCATCGTCGCGCTGACTCCAGCGCTCCACGGTGCCGTCGAGCGTGACCCAGCCCTCCGAGACCGTGGAGCTGATCTTCTCCTCGGGAACGAAGACGTCCCACTCGAGCGCGTGCCGCACCGCCTGGGCGATCTCCGTGTCGGTGCGCGTGAGCCCGCCCGGAATCTTGACCTCGGTGTCATTCGCGACGTCGAGCACGCCGATCACCCGGCACGCCGCTTCCTCGGCCGCCATCCGCTTGGCCCAGCTCGTCACCGTGCCCGTCAGCGTGACGACGCTGTCGTCGACCTCGACGCCTACTTCCGTCTCGCCGACGCGCGAGTCCCACTTGAGCTCCTCGAGCACGTCGTGATGGATCTGGGTGTCCGTCTTCTTGATCCGCTGTGTCATGACCGTTCTCCTCCGTGTCTCATGGGACTTTCGTCACGAGCCCCGGGCTGCTGTCGAGGCTCTCCAGCTCCCGCTCGGCCGCCGCGATCGTCTCCAGTCCCCGCACGACCGCGTCGGGATTCAGGGAGATACTGCCGATCCCCCGCTGCACGAGAAATCGCGCGAACTCGGGGTAATCGCTCGGCGCCTGCCCGCAGATCCCGATCTTCTTGCCGCTCGCCCGCGCGCTCGCGATGACATCGGCGATCATCGAGAGCACGGCGGGGTTGCGCTCGTCGAAGAGTGGGGCGACCAGCTCGGAGTCCCGATCGAGCCCCAGTACGAGCTGCGTCAGATCATTCGAGCCGATGGAGAACCCGTCGAAGACCTCGGCGAACTCCCGCGCGAGGATCACGTTCGACGGGATCTCGCACATGACGTAGACCTCGAGCCCGTGCTCGCCCCGCCGCAGGCCGTGCTGCGCCATCAGCTTCACGACGCGGCGGCCTTCCTCCGGCGTCCGGCAGAACGGGACCATCAGCTTGAGGTTCGTCAGGCCCATGTCCTCGCGGACCCGCCGCATCGCCCGGCACTCCAGCGCGAACGCCTCGCAGTAGCGCGGGTGCGCGTACCGGTAGGCGCCCCGGAACCCGAGCATCGGATTCCCCTCCTCGGGCTCGAAGTCGCGGCCGCCGAGGAGGCCTGCGTACTCGTTGGACTTGAAGTCCGAGAGCCGGACGATCACGTCCTTCGGGTAGAAGGCCGCGGCGATGACCGCCACGCCCTCGGCGAGGCGATCGACGAAGTAATCTTCGCCGCGCTCGTACCCGCTGGTGAGCGCAGCGATCTCGGCTCGCGTGTTGGCGTCGGACACGCGGTCGCCGTGCAGGAGGGCCATGGGATGGACCTTCACGGCGTTGGCGATGATGAACTCGATGCGCGCGAGGCCAACGCCGTCGTTCGGGAGCCCGGCGAGCCGGAACGCCCGATCCGGGTTGCCGACGTTGAGCATGACGGCGGTGCGGGGCCGGGGAAGGCACGACATGTCGACGCGCCGCGTCTCGAAAGGGAGGGCCCCGCGGTACACGGCGCCCGTCTCTCCCTCGGCGCACGAGACAGTCACGACGTCGCCATCGGCGATGCTCGTCGTCGCGCGCTCGGTCCCGACCACGCACGGCACCCCGAGCTCGCGACTGACGATCGCCGCGTGGCACGTGCGCCCGCCCCGATCGGTCACGATCGCGGCCGCGCGCTTCATCACCGGCTCCCAGTCCGGATCGGTCATCGCGGCGACGAGCACCTCGCCCTGCTGGAACTTTTCCAGGTCCGCGCGCTCGCGCACGAACCGGGCGGGGCCGACGCCGATCTTCTCGCCGACCGCCTTCCCGGTGACGATGGGCGTGGCGCCCGCTGCCGACAGCGTGAAGACTTCGACGGCGGCGGGTCGGATCGCCCGGTGTACCGTCTCGGGCCGGGCCTGGACGATGTAGAGCCGGTGATCCGTGCCGTCCTTCGCCCATTCGATGTCCATCGGCGTCGGCTCGCCACGGCGATGACTGTAATGCGTCTCGATCGCCACCGCGGCGCGCGCCAGCTCGACCGCGTCGGCGTCGGTCAGGCTCATGACCGCCGCATCCTCGGCATCGACGTCGGCGCGCTGCGGTCGGCCATCGGCGCCGAGCACGAGCTTCCAGTCCTTGCGCCCGACGACGCGCTTGAGAATCGCTCCCGTGCCGCGCGCGAGCGTGGGCTTGAAGAGCCAGAACTCGTCGGGATCGAGCTGGCCGCCGACGACCGCCTCGCCGAGGCCGTAGGCGGCGTTGATGAGCACGACGTCCCGGAACCCGCTGTCGGGATCCAGCGTGAATATGACGCCCGACGCCCCGACATCGGAGCGCACCATACGCTGCACGCCGATGGAGAGGCGGACGGCGAGGTGCTCGAAGCCGTGGTCGATGCGGTAGGCGATCGCCCGATCGGTGAAGAGCGACGCGAGGCAGCGCCGGCACGCTCGCACGACCTCGTCAGCGCCGTGCACCCCGAGGTACGTCTCCTGCTGGCCGGCGAAGCTCGCCTCGGGCAGATCCTCCGCCGTCGCGCTCGAGCGCACGGCCACCGCGACCCCGGCCGCCCCGCCCCCGAGCGCCGCATAGGCGTCCTTGACCGCTTGCTCGAGCTCGCTCGGCCACGGCGCCGTTTCGATGAGCGGTCGGATCGCCGCGCCCGCCGCCCTCAGCGCACGGACGTCGCGGCCATCGATGCCCCGGAGGAGGCTCGCGATCTGCTCGCGGAGCCCCCCGGATTCGACCACGGCCCGGTACGCGTGCGCCGTGACGGCGAACCCGTCCGGCACACGCACACCCGCCGACCTCAGCTCGCGGAACAACTCGCCGAGCGAGGCGTTCTTGCCGCCGACCAGCGGCACGTCGCCCGCGCCGATGTCACGGAACCACCGGATGTACGGCGTCGTGGTGGAAGCAGCCATCGTCGATCTCGCGCGTCAGGCGGCCTTCACCGGGATCATGGTGCCCTTGGCCTCCGGCGCTTTGGGGAGCGTGATGGTGACCACGCCGTCCTTGAACGCCGCCGTCACCTTGCCGGCCTCGACGGCCGCCGGCAGGCGGACCGAGCGGTAGAACGCGCCGTAGGACCGCTCCACACGGTGATAGCGCCTGTCCTTCTCCTCCTTCTCCGCCTGCTTCTCGCCCTTGATGGTCAGCACGCCGTCCTGGACCGAAACGGCGATGTCCTTGTGTTCCACCCCCGGCAACTCCGCCTTCACGGTCACCGCGTCCTTGTTCTCGCTGATGTCGAGGGTCGGCGCCCAGTCGCCCAGCGCCGGCATCTCCGGCCACACGGGCTCGGAGAAACGGTCGAACAGCCGGTCCATCTCCTTACCCAAGCTCGTCGCCCCCATCCATGGCATCAATGCACGCATCTCCATCCTCCTCGTGTGAGTGGTGATCGAACCCGGCCCCCAGAGCCGTGCATTGACGTTGCCACACGGGAGCCCTTGAGAATCTACGAGTTCCGCAACATCGGGCCAAGTCTGAGATGGCGCGGACGCCCCAGGTGGGGCATCGCCGCCCCGGCGGTTGCTCCGGCGCGGCGCGTTCTTCGGCTGATCCCGGGGTGGCCGGGTTCCGGCCGCTCGGACGACGTGATGTTCATGAAACATGTCACCGAGCCGGTCCGCGAGCGTGGGCCCCTGGTTCCCGAGGACCCACTGCCACACCAACTGAGGCGCTGACGCCTCAATCGACCGTGCCAGTCGTCGTTCCTGCGCGCCAAATCTCCGGAATTCAAGCGTTCGATCGGGGCATGCGTCTTGCGGCGCATGCTCACCGGCGTTCCACCAGGAGTGGCTGGCGGCGCGTGAGACGGCCGACGGGCATCGTCTGGACCACAGCATGGAGGTATGGAGGTAAGGAGCGATGAAAACTGACTCTCAACTGCAGCGAGATGTCATGAAGGAGCTCGAGTGGGAGCCGCGAATCGATCACGCACACATCGGCGTGGCGGCGAAAGGAGATGTCGTCACGCTGAGTGGCCAGGTGCCCTCCTACGGCGAAAAATACGAGGCTGTGAAGGCGGCCAAGCGTGTCTACGGCGTCGCGGCCGTCGCGGATGAGCTCGAGGTGAAGCTTTCGGGCGCCAGCGAGCGTACGGACACCGACATCGCGGAGGCCGCCGTGCGGGCCCTGAAGACGAACTATTCCGTGCCCGACGACCGGATCAAGGTCATCGTGCGGCAGGGCTGGATCACGCTGGAAGGAATGGTCGAGTGGCAGTACCAAAAGACCGCGGCCGAGGGCTGCGTCCGGTACCTCACCGGCGTCAGGGGCGTGAGCAACCAGATCACGATCACGCCGCGTGCGATGCCGAGCGAGGTCAAGGGCAAGATCGAGGACGCGTTGAAGCGCAGCGCGGAGATGGACGCCCGCCGCATCACGGTGGACGTGGACGGCGGGAAGGTCACCCTCCGCGGCAGCGTGCTGTCGTGGACGGAGAGCAAGGAGGCCGAGCGTGCGGCCTGGGCGGCGCCCGGGGTCTCGCACGTCGAGAATCTCATCACGATTAGGCCGTAGCGACGATGGAGGCGATGACTCGGGGCCATTCGGGCCCCGGGTCCGCCCGGCGTTCGGGAGAGCGGGTGAGGCACGCCGACCGCACGTGGGGCGCGTCCGCCACATCGGACACGATGAAACGCGCGATTTCGAGTGCGCTTACTTTGGCAATCGTGATGCATACGACATTGGTCTCGTCGATAGCTCCCACCACGGAGCGAGGAGAAAACGATGGCGTACACGCGGGTGCTGTTCCGTTCACAGGCGCGCGAGAAGATCATGAGCGGTGTCAACACGCTCGCCGATGTCGTGCGGGTGACGCTGGGACCGAAGTCGAAGTGCGTGCTCATCCAGCGCCGGTTCGGGCCGCCCATCGTCTGCAACGACGGCGTGACCATCGCCAAGGAGATGCGCCTCGAGGATCCGAACGAGGATCTCGGCGTACAGATGATCCGGCAAGCCGCGGAGCGCACCGGTGAAGCCGTCGGCGACGGGACGAGTACTGCGACGATCCTGGCCCAGGCGATCGTCACCGAAGGCATCCGCAACGTGGTGGCGGGGGCGAGCGCGATCGACCTCAAGCGCGGCCTCGACCGCGGCGCCAAGGTTGCCATCGAGGCGCTCACCAAGCTCTCGCGGCCCGTGAAGAGCCGGCTCGAGAAGGCGCAGGTGGGGACGATCTCCGCGCACAACGACCCGACCATCGGCGAGATGGTCGCGGAGGCGATGGAGCGGGTCGGCGACGAGGGTGTGATCACCGTCGAGGAGTCGAAGACCACGGAGACGCAGCTCGAGGTCGTGGAGGGCCTCCAGTTCGACCGCGGCTACGTCTCGCCCTATTTCATCACCGACGCCGAGAAGATGGAGGCGGTCGTCGAAACGCCGCTCGTGCTCCTCTACGACGGCAAGCTCGCGGTCATGAAGGACTTGCTGCCGCTGCTCGAGCAAGTGGCGCGGACGGGGCAACCGCTCCTCGTCGTCGCCGAGGACATCGAGGGCGAGGCCCTCGCCACCATGGTCGTGAACAAGCTCCGCGGCACGCTGCGCTGCGTGGCCGTGAAGGCGCCCGGCTTCGGCGACCGGCGCAAGGAGATGATGGAGGACATCGCCATCCTCACCGCCGCACGCGTGCTGAGCCCCGAGCTCGGCGTGAAGCTCGAGAGCGTGGACATGTCCTACCTCGGGCGGTGCCAGCGGGTCGTGGCCGCCCGCGACGCGACCACCATCGTCGGTGGCGGCGGCGACAAGCAGGCCATCGAGGGCCGCAAGCGCGAGCTGCGTGCGCGCATCGACAAGACGACGAGCGACTACGACCGCGAGAAGCTCGAGGAGCGCCTCGCGAAGCTGTCGGGCGGCGTGGC
>CAYQQT010000245.1:0-6224 GCA_964419375.1 uncultured bacterium | reverse complement strand
CGCGCCTTCCGCTCGCGCCGCACCACGCCGCCGGCGGCGGAAGGCCGCTGGTCGGTGACCACCGGCAGCGCGCCGGAGGTCTCGACGACCGAGTGGAGCGCCGCCCTCGCCCAGCAGCTGCTCGCGCGCTACGGCATCGTCACCCGCGAGTCGGTGGCGGCGGAGTGGATCCCCGGCGGCTTCAGCGCCGTGTACGACGTGCTGAAAGCCATGGAAGACGCCGGCCGCATCCGGCGCGGGTATTTCGCGACGGGCGTGGGCGCGGTACAGTTCGCGCTGCCGGCCGCCCTCGACCGCCTGCGCGCGCTGCGCGACGATCCCGATCCCCCCGAGGTCCTGCACCTGGCCGCCACCGATCCCGCCAATCCCTACGGCGCCATCCTCAAATGGCCGGAAGGCCGCGGCCTGCGCCCGAGCCGCTCCGTGGGCGCCACCGTCATCCTGGTCAACGGCACGTGCGCCGCCTACGTGGCCCGCGGCGGCCGCGCGCTGTCGATCTGGTTGCCCGACCCCGAGCCGGACCGCTCGCTCACCGCCCACGCCGTCGCGGACGAGCTGGCCGCGCTCGCGTTCGCCGGCACGCACGGCGGCCTGCTCATCACGGAGATCGACGGCACGCCCGCCGCCGAGCATCCGCTCGCCGCCTACCTCGTCGAGAGCGGCTTCGCCGCCTCCACCATGGGCTGCCATGTCAGATGGGGGGCCTCGAAGGGCCCCCCATGCCCCCCGTACGCTCGGCAGCGCCCCGGCAAAAGCCGGAGCGCTCCTCGATAGCGCCCCCGTACGCTCGATATTCCGACTTGCTCCTGCGGACGAGCGGGGCTGCCGTGCCGCGAGTGCGGTACCCTCGTCACGCGGCGCGCGCAGGGCCCGGACGCCCGTCTCACGTACTGGTGCGCGTGCTGCCAGCCGTAATCCTGGACCTTGACCCGTACGTTGCGCGCAGTGTATCCAGAGCCGTGCCCCATTCCATCCCGGAGGACTCATGACCAAACGCATCCTTGCCGCCTCGCTGCTTCTCGTCGTCCTCGCCGCCGTCACAGCGACGGCACAAGCGCCTTCTCCTCGGCGGGGCGGCACGCTCCGCGTGGCCCTGCGCGCGGAAGCGTCCACCCTGGACCCGCATCGCGGCGGCTCCGGCACCGACCACATGTGGCTCTACCCGATCTACGACACGCTCGTCCGCTTCGACGCGAATATGAACCCGCAGCCCGGCCTCGCGGAGTCGTGGGAGACGCCGGACCCGAAGACGCTCGTCCTCACGCTCCGCAAGGGGCTCAAGTTCCACGACGGCACGCCGCTCGACGCGCAGGCGGTGAAGTACAACATCACCCGCGGGCAGGACAAGAAGATGCCCATCAACATCGAGCTCACCGCCATCGAGACGATCGAGGTGGTGGACCCGACGAAGGTGCGCCTGCGCCTCAAGCGTCCCGATGCGTCGTTGATCCTGAGCTTCGCCGACCGCGCCGGCATGATGGTGTCCCCCGCCGCCACCGAGAAGCACGGCGAGCAGTTCGGCCGCAATCCCGTCGGCGCCGGCGAGTACAAGTTCGTCAAGTGGACACCGGGCGACTCCGTGCGCGTGGAGCGCTTCGCCGATTTCTGGGACAAGGGCAAGCCGTACCTCGACGCCATGCTGCTGAAGTCGATGCCGGACGGCGACACGCGCCTGAACGCGCTGCGCAGCGGTCAGGTCGACTTCGTGATGGAGATCCCGCAGCAGGACTTCGACGGGCTGAAGGGCGAACGTGGCCTCACGACCTACAACCGCATCTCCCTCGCGTACTGGCGCCTCTTCCTCAACACGTCGAAGGCGCCCCTCGACAAGAAGGCGGTGCGCGAAGCGATCGCGTACGCGATCGACCGCCCCGCCATCCTCAAGACCGTCGCCTTCGGGCTCGGCGAGCTCTACGCGGTGCCGTTCCCGGCGGCGCACTGGGCGCACAATCCGGCCGTGAAGACGATCGGCCACGACGTCGCGAAGGCCAAGGCGAAGCTCGCCGAGGCCGGCCTCCCGAACGGCTTTACGCTCGAGATGATCGTCGAGACCGCGCCCGAGCACGTCCGGCGCGCCGAGGCGCTCCAGGGGCAGCTCGCGCAGGCCGGCATCAAGGTGGACCTCAAGCCCGTCGAGCTCGTGAAGGGCGTGACCATGATGTTCCGCACGAAGGAAGTGATGTCCGCGAACTTCCGCTGGACCGGCCGCCCGGATCCCGACCAGAGCCTGCGTGGCATGTTCCACTCCACCGGGTTCTGGAACACCGGCCAGTACAAGGTCCCGAAGCTGGAAGAGCTGATGGACGCCGCCTCGTCGACGTACAAGCTCGACGAGCGGAAGAAGCTCTACGCGCAGATCGGCCAGCTGATCCAGGAGGAGGCGCTCGACCCGGGCGGGCTCTTCTTCGCGCCGGCGCTGGAAGCGTCCGCGGGCACCGTGCAGGGCTATCAGCCGAACCTGCTCGGCAAGCCGATCTTCCGGAACGTGTGGCTGACGAAATAGCGTGGCGGAGTTCCTCGGGCGGCGGCTGCTCGCGGTTATCCCGCTGCTGCTGATCGTCACCGCGATCGTCTTCTCGCTGATCCTGCTCCTCCCGGGCGACGCCGCCGTCGCCCTGGTGGGCATGGACAACGCCAGCGAGGAGACGATCGCAGCGATCCGCACGCGCTTCGGCCTCGATCAGCCGCTGTACGTGCAATACGCCCGGTGGCTGGGCCGCGCCGCGCAGGGCGACCTCGGGGTCTCGCTGCGCACGAGCGAGCCCGTCCTCGGCGCGATCCTCGACCGGTTGCCGATCACTCTTGGGCTCGCGCTCGCATCCACCGCCGTGGGCGTGCTCTTCGGGGTGCCGCTCGCGGTCATCGCCGCCCACCGCGGCGGCATGGTCGACACGCTCGCGCGCGGCACCGCCGCGCTCGGGGTGGCGATGCCGAACTTCTGGCTGGGCGGCCTCCTCGTGCTGGTGGTGGCGCTCGAGCTGCGCTGGCTGCCCGCCACCGGCTACGTGAGCCCGACCGAAGATCCGCTGCTGGCCCTCCAGCACTTCGCGCTGCCGACGATCACGCTGGCGGCGTCCGCGGTGGCCGAGGTGACCCGGCAGCTTCGCTCGGGCCTCCTCGACACGCTGGCGAGCGACTACATCCGCACCGCGCGCGCGAAGGGGCTCGGCGAGACCGTCATCGTCTCGCGGCACGCCCTGCGCAACGCGCTCATTCCACTCGTGACGATTGCGGCGCTGACCGTGAACCGCATCATCGGCGCCACGGTGGTGGTGGAGTCGGTGTTCGCCCTGCCCGGGCTCGGCCGGCTCAACCTCGAGTCCGTGCTGAACCGCGACTTCCCGACGCTGCAGGGCAGCGTGCTCGTCATGGCGCTGATCGTGATCGCCATCAACCTCGTGTCCGACGTGGCCTATGGCGCCGTCGATCCGCGCATCCGGTATCGCTGAGACGCTCCGGCGGTTCGCGACGCACCGGGGCGCACTGACCGCGGCGATCTTCCTCCTCGCCCTCGCGGTGGCGGCGGCGCTGGCGCCGCAGCTGATGCCGCGCGATCCGCTGGCGCAGGACCTCGGCGCCATTCTCGCGAAGCCGACCGCCGCGCACCCGCTCGGCACCGACGACCTCGGCCGCGACGTGCTCGCGCGCATCGTCTACGGCGCCCGGCTCTCGCTCGCGGCGAGCCTCATGGCCGTCGCGATCGCGGCCGGGCTCGGGGTGCCGTTCGGACTGATCGCGGGCTACGCGGGTGGCAAGACAGATGACGCGATCATGCGGGTGAACGACGCGCTGCAGACGATCCCCGCGCTGGTGCTCGCGATGGCCATCGCCGCGACGCTGGGCCCCGGGCTCTTCAACGTGATGGTCGCGGTCGGGATCATCTTCGCGCCGCGCTTCGCGCGCCTCGTGCGGGGCCAGGCGCTCGCCGTGCGCGAGGAAGCATTCGTGGAAAGCGCGCGCGCCGTCGGCGCCTCGCATGCCCGCATCATCGGGCGTCACGTGTTCCCGAACGTGCTCTCGCCCATCCTCGTCCAGATCTCGATCAGCATCGCGTTCGCGCTGCTCGCGGAGACGAGCCTCAGCTTCCTGGGCGTCGGCATCCGCCCACCGGAGCCAAGCTGGGGCGCGGACGTCGGCCGCGGCTACCGTTTCATGCGGCGCGCTCCGTGGCTGGTGTTCATGCCGGGGATGGCGGTGCTGCTCACGACGCTCGCGTTCAACTTCGTGGGCGACGGCGTGCGCGAGGTGCTCGACCCGCGCCAACGCCACGCCCGCGGCCGCGACCTGGCGTAGCCCGGGCTATCGAGGAGCGCCACGGCTTTGCCGGGGCGCTGCCGAGCGTAAGGGGGGCTTGGGGGGCCCTTCGAGGCCCCCCATGTCTACGAATACGGTACCCTCGTCACGCGGCGCGCGCAGGGCCCGGACGCCCGTCTCACGTACTGGTGCCCGCGCTGCCAGCCGTAATCCTGGACGAGGGGACAGCGATGCTCTTCTTCGTGGCGATGCTCTCGCACGAGACCAACACGTTTTCCAACATCCCGACCGGCCGCAGCGAGTTCGAGGCCAAGGGCCTGCGCTACGGCGGCGAGATCGTGGAGGCGTACCGTGGCACCGGCACCTGCCTGGGCGGCATGATCCAGGCTGCGGAGCAGCATGGCGTCACGCTCGTGCCCTCCGTCGCCGCCTCCGCCTCGCCCGCCGGCCGCGTGACGAAGGACATCTACGAGGACGTCAAGGCGCGCATCCTCTCCGATCTGAAGGCGGCGGGACGGGTGGACGGCGTGCTCCTCGACCTGCACGGCGCGATGGTGCCGGAAACGACGGAGGACGGCGAGGGCGATCTGCTGAAGGCCGTGCGCGCGCTCGTCGGCCCCGAGGTGCCGATCGCGGTGACCCTCGACCTGCACGGCAATCTCACGCGCGACATGGTCACGCACGCCGACCTCCTGCACGGCTACAAGACCTATCCTCATATCGACATGGCGGAGCGCGGCGTGGAGGCCACGGAGCGGTTGATCCAGGCGGTGGCGCGGAAGATCAAGCCCACGGCGGCGTTCCGCCAGCCGCTGCTGCTGCCGCCCATCGGCAGCCAGCGCACGGAGGTCGGCCCCATGCGCCGGCTGTACGACGTCGCGGACCGAATGGAGAAGGACCCGCGCGTCATCTCCATCTCCATCTTCGCCGGCTTTCCGCTCGCGGACATCGCGGACGCCGGCCTCGGCATCTACGTGGTGACCGACGGCGAGCCTGCGCTCGCCGAAGCCCTCGCCGACGAGCTGCAAGATGTCGCGTGGAAGCACCGCCACGAGTTCGTACACACCGGCCTCTCGGTGAAGGACGCGGTGGCCAGGGCGCTCGCTGCCGAGCGATGGCCCGTCGTGCTCGCCGACATGGCCGACAACACCGGCGGCGGCGCCGCGGGTGACGGCACGGAGCTGCTGCGCGAGCTGCTGCGGGTGGGCGCGCGGTCCGCCGTGGTCGCCTGCATCTGGGATCCCGAGGCGGCTGCCGCGTGCGCGAAGGCGGGCGTGGGAACGACGGTGACACTGCGAGTAGGCGGCAAGGTCGACGATCTTCACGGGGCGCCTGTGGAAGTCACCGGCCGCGTGCGCACGCTGTCCGACGGGCGGTTTCGGCACAAGGGACCGATGATGCGCGGCTTCGAAGGCCGCCTCGGCACGACGGCCGTCCTCGACGTCAACGACGTGAAGGTGATCCTGATCTCGCAACGGTGGCAGACGCTCGATCCCGAGATGATCCGCTTCGTCGGCATCGACCCGCTCGCCGAAAAGATCCTGGTCGTGAAGTCGACCATCCACTACCGCGCCGCCTTCGAGCCCATCGCGGCGGAGATCATCGAGGTAGACGGCCCCGGCCTGTCGTCGTCCAACCTCTCGCGCTTCACCTACACGCGCGTGCGCCGCCCGATCTTTCCCCTCGATCCTCTATAGCGCGGAGTTACACGGGCTGGTATGCAGGCATGACAGAGCGCCCCCGACGCACAGGCGGCCGGGTGCGTAACCAGATGCGTGTCTCTCTGGCGGTACTCTCCCCTGGGTTCATCCTCGCCGGGACGCTCGGGATACTAGGGTTTGCCGAACTACGGAGCGGTGGCGAAGTAGTTCACGGCGGTGTTGAACGGATCCTAACGGGACTCATCTTCATCGTCCTAGGCGTGCTGATGGGCGTTTTTCGATTGACCGTGCTGAGGCGCCGGCGAGACT
>CAYQQT010000244.1:3260-6234 GCA_964419375.1 uncultured bacterium | reverse complement strand
CCTCCCACTTCACCGCCGTCTGGAAGTAGGCGCCGCCGCGTCCCTGCAGCCCCGCTGCGCGCAGCTCCTCGATGATGCGCTGGGGCCGGCCCTCCTCGAGCACCTTCGCGAGCGCCGCGTAGGCGTCATGCCGTAGGGCGTCGGCGATGTCGGTGGGATCCACGACGCCACAGCGCTCGAGCAGGACGCGCTGCTGGCGGGCGAGCACCGCCGGCTCCAGCTCGCCGGGAAGCGTGGCCGCCTGCGCGGCGAGCGCATCCAGCAGGCACGGGACGGCGTGGGCGGTGACGCCGGCCACCGTGCGCCGGCGACCGTCGGTGACGATGTCGATGGCGGGCGCGGCCCAGCACAGACCGTTGCATCCGCCGGCGACCACGGCCAGCGGCAGCCCGCGCCCCTGCACCTCATCGACGAGGGCCGCGTACGTGGCATCGGCGCCCACGGCGCGCCCGCACGTGCCGAGGTTCACCACCAGTCGCGCCTGCGATCCTGCGCGCGCAGCGTGGCGCTGGAGCGCCTGGTACACCGCCATCGGCGATGCCCCCGCGTCCGCGCGCACGGATGGCGCCGGCGACGCGGGCGCGGACACGGCTGACGCGGCCGGCGTGGGCGCAGGATGCTGGGTCCTGCGTGTGCCGTACAGCAGGTCGGGAAGATCGGCGGCTTGCACGCGGCCGACCTGGGCGCCGTTCACCTCGACCACCGGCGCCACCGCGCAATCGAATGCGCAATCCATCTCCTCGAGCGTGATCGTGCCATCACTCGAGGTGTTGCCGGCGCGGATGCCCAGCCGCGCTTCGCATGCAGACAGCAGCGTCGCCCCGCCCGTGATCCGGCAGCTCACGCCCGTGCACACGCGAACGAGCCGGGCCCCCGGCTTCGTGAGACGCACTTCCGGATAATGCGTCGCGACGCCGTACACCTCACTGAGCGGCACACGCAAATGCGCGGCGATTGCCGCCAGCGCGTCCGGCGACACCCATCCGGCCTCGTGCTGAGCCGCATGCAGCGCCGGCAGCAACCACGTCCGCTCCCGAGGGAAAGTCATGATCTGAGTATAGGGCGCGGATGCAGTATGTCGAAGATGCGCGACGGCGTGAGCGGATAGAAGTTGACGGCACCCGCGTCACAGCCGGCGCCCGCGAGCGCGTCGGCGACGGCGTTGGCGATGGCGGCGGGCGCGCCGATGGTGGAGCCCTCGGCCATCCCTTTCACGCCCCCCGGCGTATGCGGCGACGGCGTCTCCAGGTGCGCGACGACCAGCGCCGGCGCGTGCTCCGCCCTCGGCATCGCGTAGTCCATGAACGTGCCCGTGAGGAGCTGGCCCGCCTCGTCGTACACGAGCTCTTCCAGCAGCGCGCCGCCGATGCCCTGCGCGAGGCCGCCGGAGATCTGGCCGTCCACGAGCATGGGATTGATGACGGGTCCGCAGTCGTGCGCGATCCAGTAGCCGAGCAGGTCCACCGTGCCCAGCTCGCGCACGATCTCCACCGCCACCACGTGGACGCCGTACGGAAACGTCCAGTTCGCGGGCTGGTACGTGAAGCGCGCCTCGAGGCCGGGATCCATCCCGGGCGGCAGGTTCTGGCCCTCGTGAGCCGTTCGCGCGAGGGCTGCCACGGTGAGGGCGCGGCCGGGCACGCCGCGCACGCGACACTGGCCGTCCACCACCTCGATGTCCTCCGCGCTCGCCTCCAGCAGATGCGCGGCCAGCCGCGTGAGGCTGGTACGTACCGCGCGCGAGGCCTCGAGGACGGCGGCGCCCCCGACCACGGAGCCGCGACTGTCGGCGGTGCCGTAGCAGCTATAGGGGCACAGCTCGGTGTCGCCGAGCACGACGCGCACGCGCTCGAGGGGCAGCGCGAGCGTTTCGGCTGCGATCTGCGCGAGCGAGGAGCGGATGCCCTGCCCGATCTCGATGATCCCGGTGAAGACGGTGGCGCCGCCCGACGGGTCCATGCGCACCACGGCCGTCTCATAGCCGCCCTGGCGGTTGCCCATCGCCGCCATCAGCTTCGACGGTCCCATCCCCGTGACCTCGACGTAGGTGGCGAGGCCGATGCCGATGAGGCGGCCCTTCGCGCGCTCGCGCGCCTGCATCGCGCGCAGCCCCTTGTAGTCGGCCGTCTCGAGGGCGAGGTCGAGGGCCCGTGGGTAATCGCCGCTGTCGTAGAGCAGATTTGCCGCACTACGGTACGGGAACGCGTCAGCCGGCACGAGGTTTCGTCGTCGCATTTCTGCGGGGTCCATCGCCAGGCGCGCGGCGGCCAGGTCCATCAGGCGCTCGGTGACGAAGGCGGCCTGCTGCATGCCGAAGGCGCGGTAGGCGCCGAAGGGGACCTTGTTCGTCACCACGCCTTCGAGCCGCGCGCGGAAGTGGCGCACGGCGTACTGCCCGGGGAGCACGACGCCGCCGAGGAAAATGGGGCCGGCGCCCTTCGTGTGCAGGTGCGCGCCCACGTCGCCGCGCACGTGGACGTCGAGGGCGAGCAGCGTGCCGCGCTCGTCGAAGGCGGCGCGCGCGCGCACGCGCTGCTCGCGCGCGTGCACGGTGGCCACGAAGTGCTCGCTACGGCCCTCCACCCACTTGACGGGACGGCCCAGCCGCATCGCGGCCACGCACGCCAGCACCTCTTCCGGGTAGAAGTGCAGCTTCACGCCGAAGCCGCCGCCCACGTCGGGGACGATGACGCGGATGCGGTCTTCCTCGATCCCGAGCACGACGGCGAGCGCCGTGCGAAAGCTGTGCGGCGCCTGGCTCGACACCCACACCGTGAGCTGGCCGGTGGCGGCGTCGAAGGAGGCGCACACGGCGCGCCCTTCCATCGGCGCCGCCGTCTGCCTCGGCATCGTGAAGCTCGCCTCCACGACGGTGTGAGCGGAGGCGAAGACGCGGTCGGGCTCGCCGGACCCGATCTCGCGGCTCACGACGACGTTGTCGGGCCACTCCTCGTACAGCCGCGGCGCCCCCGGC
>CAYQQT010000244.1:0-3160 GCA_964419375.1 uncultured bacterium | reverse complement strand
ACGCCCGCCAGCTCGCGCGCGGCGGTGACGTCCATGCTGCGAATGCGGGCGTGCGCGTGGGGGGATCTCAAGATAGCCATGTGCAGGAGGCCGGGGCGCGCGAGGTCGGAAACATAAGCGCCGTGGCCCCTCAGCAGGCGCGGGTCTTCTTGGCGGCGAAGGGACCGGCCGATGAAGCGGCCGGATTCCGGTTCGGTCATGAGCGCGCCTCCCTGGCGGCTCGGCCGAGCAGGCGATCCATCACACCGCCCAGCCCCTCGGGCAGGAAGATGACGACGAGAAGGGTGACGGCGCCCACGACGAACAGGTACTGGTTGGTGAGCGATCGCAGGTAGTCGATGCCGAGGCTCATGAGCACGGCGGCCACCAGCGGGCCCAGCAGCGTGCCTGGGCCGCCGAGAATCGTCCACACGATGACCTCGATCGACAGCAGCACGCGCAGCATGTCGACGGACACGAAGCCCTGCGAGAGCGCGTACAGGATGCCGGCCACGCCCGCGATGGCCCCCGCCACCACGTTGACGAGCACCTTGTAGCGGCCCACGCGGTAGCCGAGCGCGAGGGCGCGCCCCTCGTTGCCCTTGATGCCGCGCAGCGTGAGTCCGAGCCCGGAGGCGACGAACCAGCGGCTGAAGAGCCACGCGAGGACGACGCACACGACCACCGTGTAATAGGCGGAGCGGCTGCCCGCCGTGAAGTGCAGGTCCACGCCGGGCAGGAAGGCCACGCGCGAGGTGCTCAGCATGATGCCGTTCTCGCCGCCCGTCAGCGACGTCCACACGTTCGCGATGCTCTCCACCGCGTGCGCGAAGATGACCGTCATGATGATGAAGCCGGGCCCGCTCGTGCGCACCGCGAAGAAGCCGATGGCCCACGCCATCGCCATCGCGGCCGCGATGCCGAGGGCCGCGCTCGGCCAGAAGCCGGCGCCCAGCTTCGTCATGCCGATGGCCATGCCGTAGGCGCCCACGCCGAAGAGCGTGGCATGCGAGACGCTCACGAGACCGGTGACGCCGAGGACGAGATCGTAGGAGAGGGCGAAGAGCCCGAGCGCGAGCGCGGAGGTGAGGCTCAGCGTGGCGTACGTGCCGCCGAGCCACGGCGCCAGCGCCAGCAGCACGAGCGCGATGGCGAGCAGCGCGGGCCGCATCAAACCGGCGCCGCCAGCGCGCGCGGCCGACGACCTCAGCGCGCGCTCCGAAGGAGCCCGGCGGGGCGGACGAGCAGCAGCACGAGCAGCAGGCCGAGGGCGGCGAGATAGGCGACCGTCGGCTGCAGCCAGATGGCGCCGAGCGCGATGACCTCGCCGATGAGCACGCCGCCCACGACGGAGCCGAGATAGTTGCCGAGGCCGCCGATCATCACCACGATGAAGGCGAGCAGGATCACCTCGCCGCCCATCGTGGGGCTGACACCGAACAGCGGCGCCGCGAGCACGCCGCCGAGGGCGGCGAGCCCGCTGCCGAGGGCGAACACAACGGTGTACACGCGCGGCACCGGCACGCCGAGGGCGGCGGTCATGGCGCGGTCCTGGGCGACGGCGCGGATCCAGAGCCCGTACGTGCTGCGCTGGATGAGCACCCCCACCGCGGCGATGAGGACGAGGCCCACCACGATCACCACCACGCGGTACGCCGGGTAGCGCAGCGGGCCGAGCACGACCTGCCCGGTGACGGGCAGCGCGATCTCCTTGCTGAAGGGACCGAAGATGGCCAGCACCGCCTGTTGCAGCATGAGGCCCACGCCGTAGGTGGCGAGCAAGGTGTGCAGGGGCGGCCGGTCGAAGATGGGGCGCAGCACCGACACGCGCAGCAGCAGCCCGATGACCACGACGCCGAGGACGGCCAGCGGCAGCGCAAGCCAGAAGCTGCCGACGCCGATCACGAGCCCGAGCCACACACCGTAGGCGCCCAGCATGTAGAGGTCGCCGTGCGCCATGTTGATGAAGTCCATGATGCCCCACATCAGCGTGATGCCGGAGGCGATGAGCGCGAAGATCACGCCGAAGGACAGGCCGTTGGCGAGCTGGAGCACGAGGACGTCGGCCGTCATGTCGTCACGCCGAGCGTGCGGTCGAGCGTCTGAGGGTCAGCGAGGAGCGCGGCGGAGGTGCCGTGGTGGCTGATGGCGCCCTTGTCCATGAGGTAGCCGCGCTCGGCGACGTCGAGGGCGGCGAGCGCGTTCTGCTCGACGAGCAGCACGGCGATCCCCTCCCGCCCCAGGCGCGTCACCGCCTCCATGACGGAATCGACGAGCAGCGGCGACAGCCCCTGCGACGGCTCGTCGAGCAGGATGATGCGCGGCTCCAGCACCAGCACGCGCGCGATGGCGAGCATCTGCTGCTGGCCGCCGGAGAGCACGCGCCCGGGACGCTCGAGCAGCTCGGCCAGCGGGGGAAAGAGCGCGAAGGCGCGGTCGAGCCGGTGCCGGCGCTCCGCAGGCGTGAGCGGGAGCCGCTCGAGGCCCACGCGCAGGTTCTCGAGCACGGTCAGGTACGGAAACACCCGCCGCTCCTCCGGCACGTAGCCGATGCCGGCGGCGGCGCGCTCGTACGAGGGCAGGCGCGTCACGTCGCGCCACCCGGTGGCCGTCTGAAGCTCGATGCGCCCCGAATGAACGGGCACGAGGCCGATGATGGCCTTGAGCGTGGTGGACTTGCCCACGCCGTTGCGCCCGAGCAGCGCGACCACCGAGCCCGGCGACACGTCGAGATTCACGCCCCACAGCACGTGGCTCTTGCCATAGAAGACGTGGAGATCAGAGACGCGCAGCATGACGACCCCGGCCGAGATAGGCCGCCCGCACCTGCGCGTCGGCGGCGACGTGCTGCGGGCTGCCCTCCGCAAGAACGCGGCCGCGGTCCAGCACGGTGATGCGGTGCGCGAGCTCGAGGATCAGCCGCATGTCGTGCTCGACGATCACGATCGTCACGCCCTCGTCGCGGTTGATACGGCGGATGAGGGCGGTGGTGCGGCCCGTCTCGCCGAGGCTCATGCCCGCCGTCGGCTCGTCGAGCAGCAGCAGGCGCGGCGACGGCGCGAGCGCGAGCGCGATCTCCAGGTGGCGCTGGTCGCCGTGCGCGAGCTGCGGCGGGTAGAGCGCGGCCAGCGCGCCCAGCCCCACGAGGTCGAGCAGCTCGCCCACGCGCCCCTCCGCCGCC
>CAYQQT010000243.1:0-6236 GCA_964419375.1 uncultured bacterium | reverse complement strand
CCGGTAATGCCGGAGTCGGCCCAGGCGCGGTAGCGCTCGCGGATGCGCGCGGCCGGCCCCACCAGCGACATCTCGTCGCAGAACTCGTCGGGCACGGCGGCGATCGCCTCCTCCTTGCGCTTGGTGAGATACAGCTCCTGGATGCGCTGGGCGGCGTCGCCGAAGCCGCGACGGATCATCATCTCCTTATGGAAATTCTTGTCGCGATGGCCCATGCCCCCCGCGTAGAGCGCGACGCGCGGCTTCATGCGCGCCAGCGCGCCCCGCACGTCGTCGGTAATCACCACATCCGCGCGCGCCTGGATCTCGAAGTCGGCGAAGCCCTTGCCGCCGCCGGCGCGGCGAAAGCCTTCCTCGAGCCACGGCCGCAGCATCGGCATGAGCCGTGGCACGAAGCCGAGCGGCAGCCAGCCGTCCGCGATCTCCGCCGTCAGCTTCACGTTCGTCTCGGTGCCCGTGCCGAGCCAGATGGGCAGGCGCGGGTTCATGTGCAGGATGGAGACGAGCGGCTTGCCGACGCCGAGGGCGCCGGGCCCGGTGTAGGGCAGGGAGATCTCGCGCCCTTGATGGGACACGGGGTCTTTGCGCTCGAAGATCTTTCGCATGATGGCGACGTAGTCGCGGATGCGCCAGTACGGCTTGCCCCACGGCTGCCCGTACCAGCCCTCCACGATCTGCGGGCCGGAGACGCCGAGCCCGGCGATGACGCGGCCGCCGCCCGCAAGGGCGTCGACCGTGCCCGCTGCCATCGCGGCGGACGCGGGCGGGCGCGCGGCGAGCTGCATGATGCCGGTGCCGAGGCGGATGCGCTTCGTCACCGCCGCGAGGTAGGCGAGCGGCGTGATCGCGTCGGAGCCGTACGCCTCCGCCGTCCACACCGAATCGAACCCGAGGCGCTCGGCGAGGAGCACCTTGTCCACCGGCAGGCGCAGCTCCGCGCCGGAGTAGCCGATGCTCAGGCCCAGCTTCATCACTTCGTGGCGGCCTTCAGATCATCGAGCTGCCGGCGGACGCCGGCGATCATGGAGGCCAGGTCGGAGGTGAGCATGACGAGGTCGAAGCCGCGCTTCACGGCCCCCGCCGCGAAGGCGGCGCTCGCGCAGTGCATGCACGCCTTGATACCGTGCTTGTGCGCCGCGTCGCGGATCTTGTCGCATGTGGCCATGTGCACGGGATCGGGGTTGTCGGGGCGCGGGACCATGTCGAGCGCGAAGGCCAGATCGCTGGGGCCGATGTACACGGCGTCGAGCCCGGGGGTGGCGCAGATCGCGTCGAGGTTGGCGAGCCCTTCCTTCGTCTCGATCATGGCCATCACGATGATCTCGTCGTTCGCCTTGGCCACGTAGTCGGCGCCGCCGTACTGCACGGCACGCACCGGTCCCGACGAGCGCATGCCCACCGGCGGATAGCGGCACGCCGCCACCGCTTTCGCCGCGTCCGCCGCGGTATTGATCAGCGGCACGAGGATGCCGTACGCGCCGAGGTCCAGCGCTTTCATGATGGTGGCGGGGTCGTTCCACGCCACTCGCACCACCGGCACGGTGTCCGTCTGCGAGATGGCCTGCAGCATCGGCCACAGGTCGCTGAGGTCGGTGAGGCCGTGCTGCATGTCGACGACGAGGGCGTCGAAGCCCTGGCGCGCCATGACTTCGGCGGTGAACCCGTGGGACACCGACAGCCAGCCCATCGTGACCCACCGGCCCTCGCGCCACATCTGCTTCATCTTGTTCGCTCGCACTGTCGCACCTCGCGTTGTGGGGTGGCCGGCTGCCCGGCGAGAGGGCGAGCCTAACACGTAGATGGGGGGCGGATTTACTTGCATGGGGGCCTCGAAGGGCCCCCAAGCCCCCCACGCTCGGAAGCGCCTCGGCGAAGCCGTGGCGCTCCTCGATACCGCTAATCGCCGCCGGGCGTGACGGTGGCCGGCGTCGGTTGACGCCACTTGCGCCAGAAGAAGATCCCCGACAGCGGGTGGTTCGCGAGCGCCTTCTGCGCCCCCTCCATGTAGAGGTAGATGACGGGCGTGATGTAGAGGGTCAGGAGCTGCGAGACGAGGAGGCCGCCCACGACGGACAGCCCCAGCGGCCGGCGCGCATCGGCCCCGGCACCGATACCAAGAGCAATAGGCAGCGCGCCCAGCATGGCGGCCATCGTGGTCATCATGATGGGGCGGAAGCGGAGCAGGCAGCCCTGGTAGATCGCCTCCGCCGCCGGTGCGCCCGCGCGCTCGGCCTCCAGCGCGAAGTCGATCATCATGATGGCGTTCTTCTTCACGATGCCCACGAGCATGATCATCCCGACGAAGCCGTAGATGTTCAGCTCGAGCCCGAACACCATCAGCGTGGCGAGCGCGCCCACCCCCGCCGAGGGCAGGCCGGAGAGGATGGTGAGCGGATGGATGAAGCTCTCGTAGAGCACGCCGAGGATCAGGTAGATCACGAGGATGGTGATGAGCAGCAGCATCCCCTGGCCCTTCAGCGAGTCCTGGAAGGCCTGGGCCGTGCCCTGGAAGCTCACGTTCAGCGTGGCGGGCGGCCGCAGCTGGCGCTGCACGGCCTCGACCTGCGCCACCGCATCGCTGAGCGACACGCCGAGCTTGGGGTTGAACGAGATCGTCACGGACGGCAGCTGGCCGAGGTGGGTCACCGTGAGCGGCCCGAGCCCGGGGAGGAGCCTCGCCACCGCATCCAGCGGCACCAGCCGGCCCGTGCCCGAGCGCACGTAGAGCTGCGCGAGCGCCGTCTGGTCCTCGCGATACTGGGGATCGAGCTCGAGGATGACGCGGTACTGGTTGGTCGGCGTGTAGATCGTGGACACGTGCTTGGAGCCGTAGGCGCTGCCAAGGGCGGACTCGATCTGGTCGACCGTCACGCCAAGGGCCGAGGCCCGGTCGCGATCGATGTCCACGATCACCTGGGGGCTCGTGATCTGCAGATCCGTGTTGACGTCCTGCAGCGCGGGCAGCTGCCGGAGGCGGTCGGTGAGCAGGGGCGCCCAGTGGTACAACTCTTGAAGGTCGTTGTCCTGCAGCGTGTACTGGTACAGCGCTTTGGTGAGCTGACCGCCGATCCGGATCGTCGGCAGCAGCTGAGGATAGACCCGGATGCCCGGCACCTCGGCCAGCGCCGGCCGCAGCTGCTCGATGATCTCCTGGGCGTGGGGCCGCTGGGAGCGCGGCTTGAGCCGGATGAAGATGCGCCCTGTGTTCGACACCACGTTCACGCCGCTGGCGCCGATGAAGGACATGAACTGCTCGACGTGCGGATTGCGCCGCACGACGTCCGCCACCGCCTGCTGGCGCGCCATCATCGCGTCGAAGGAGACATCCTGGGCCGCCTCCGTGAAGGCGAAGATCGAGCCCGTGTCCTCGGTGGGGATGAAGCCCTTCGGAATGACCATGAAGAGGTAGCTGGTCAGCACGAGGGTGCCGAGGAGCACCACCATCGTCGTGCGTCGATGCCGCAGCGTCCACCGCAGCGACACGTCGTACGCGTGCAGCAGGCCGTCGAAGAACCGCTCCGAGGCCCGGTAGAGCCGGTTGCCGCGTCCCGGGTGCGGCGGCTTGAGGAATCGGCTGGCGAGCATGGGCGTGAGCGTGAGCGACACGAGGCCGGACACGAGCACGGCGGTCATGATGACGACGGCGAACTCCTGGAGCAGGCGTCCCACCACCCCGCCCATGAAGAGCACGGGGATGAAGACGGCCGTCAGCGAGACCGTCATGGAGAGGATCGTGAAGGCGATCTCGCGCGAGCCCTTGAGCGCCGCCTCCATGCGCCCCATGCCCGCTTCCATGTGGCGCACGATGTTCTCCAGCATGACGACGGCGTCGTCCACGACGAAGCCGACGCAGAGCGTGAGCGCCATCAGCGAGATGATGTCGATCGTGTAGCCGAGGACGTACATGACGGCGAAGGTGCCGATGATGGACAGCGGCACGGCCAGGCTCGGAATGACGGTGGCCGAGATGTTGCGCAGGAACACGAAGATCACCATGACGACGAGCCCGATGGTCAGGAACAGCGTGAACTGGACTTCGTGCACCGACTCCCGGATGCCCACGGAGCGGTCGTAGACGACGTTGAGGTTGACCGCGGCGGGCAGCTGCTGGCGGAAGGAGGGCAGCAGCGCGCGCACGGCGTCCACCACCTCGATGGCGTTCGTGCCCGGCTGGCGCTGCACGGCAAGGACGACCGCCCGCTCCGCGTTGAACCAGCTCGCCACCTTGTCGCTCTCCACGCCGTCGATGACGTGGCCGATCTCCTGCAGGCGCACGGGCGAGCCGTTGCGGTAGGCGACCACGAGCGGCCGGTAGGCGGCGGCGTCCATGAGCTGGCCCGTCGCCTGCACGTTGACGGCCTGGTGTGGACCGTACAGCGTGCCCGTGGGCTTGTTCACGTTGGCGCGGGCGATGGCCTGCTCCACCTCGTCGATACCGATGCCCCGCGCCGCGAGCGCCCGCGGATCCACCTGCACGCGGACGGCGTACTTCTGGGATCCGAAGATCGTGACCTGCGCCACGCCGCTGATGGTCGAGATCCGCTGCGCGAGGCTCGTCTGCGCGTACTCGTCCACCGTGTACAGCGGCAGCGTGGGCGAGCTGAGCGCCAGGTAGATGACGGGCTGGTCGGCCGGGTTGACCTTCTGGTACGTCGGAGGCGTGGGCATGCCGGGGGGCAGGAGGGGGGCGGCCTTGGCGATGGCCGCCTGCACGTCCTGGGCGGCGCCGTCGATGTCGCGGCTGAGCGTGAACTGGATGGTGATCTGCGTCGCCCCCAGCGCGCTCGTGGAGGTCATCGAGTCGATGCCCGCGATGGTCGTGAACTGTCGCTCGAGGGGCGTGGCCACCGCGGAGGCCATCGTCTCCGCGCTTGCGCCCGGGAGCGCGGCCGCCACCTGGATGGTGGGGAAGTCCACGTTCGGCAGGTCGTTCACGGGAAGGAGGCGGTACGCCATCAAGCCGAAGATGACGATGGCCGACATCAGGAGCGTCGTCAGCACAGGCCGGCGGATGAACACCTCGGGGCTCACGACGACCTCGGCGGCTTGATCTCCACGCGCGCTCCCGGCACGAGCCGTAGCTGCCCATCGGTCACGATGCGCTCACCAGCCTTGAGCCCCTCGTCGATGACCACCTCGCGGGCGAGCCGGCGCCCCACCTTCACGCGGCGCGCCTCCACGGTGAGGTCCGGCTTCACGACGAAGACGAACGTGCCCTGCTGCCCGGGCTGCACGGCCTCGGAGGGCACGACGACCGCGCGCTCAGTCGTCAGCAGGAGGACGACCTCCACGAACTGGCCCGGCCACAGCGCGTTGTCACCGTTCGGGAACGTCGCCTTGAGCTGGATGGTGCCCGTCGTCGGATCCACCGTGTTGTTGACGAAGGTCAGCGTGCCTGCCGCTGTCCGCTTGCCTCCGTCCACGCGCGCCTCCACCTTCAGCGTGCCCTGGCCGCGGTAGGTGTTGATGGCGGCGAGCTGGTGCTCGGGCACCGAGAACGAGACGTGGATGGGCTGCACCTGGGCGATGACGACCAGCGGCGTCTCCTCGCCGGTCTTCACCACGTTGCCCGGCTGGACGAGGAGGTTGCCGGTGCGGCCGTCGATGGGCGCGTGGATCGTGGTGTACGCGAGCTGCAGCCGGGCGGCCTCCCGCATCGCCTCGTTGCCCTTGATGGCGGCCTGCGCGTTCTCGACCGCGGCCTCTGCCGCGCGCACGGCGGCCCGCGCATTGTCCACCGCCGCGCGGTCGGCCTGCACGACCGCCTGCAGGGTGGCGAGGTTCGTGCGCACCTGGTCGTACTGCTCGCGCGCGATGAAGTCCTTCGCGACGAGGTCGCGATAGCGCTGCTCCTGCACGCGCGCGTTCTCCACCTGCGCCTGGTCGCGCTCGAGGTTCGCCAGCGCCTGCGTCACGTCGGCCTGCCGCTGCCCGACCGCTGCCTCCGCCTGCCGAACCTGCGCGGCGTCGCGGGCGAGGTTGGCCTCGTTCTGTCGCAGGGCGGCCTCGAAGGGCCGCGGATCGATCGTGATGAGGAGATCGCCGCGCTTGACCTCGCGCCCCTCGGTGAAGTGCACCTTCGTGATCTGTCCGGCGATCTGCGACTTGACGCCCACCGTGGTGTACGCCTGCACGTTGCCCACCGTGCCGACCTGCAGCGGGACCATCTTCTGCTCCGCGGTGGCCACGCCGACGGGGACGGCCGGCCGCGCCGGCGGCGCCGCCGGCGCCTGAGC
>CAYQQT010000242.1:4164-6257 GCA_964419375.1 uncultured bacterium | reverse complement strand
GCCGCCGCGCCCACGGCGCCGCGCTGCAGCAGGCGGCCCAGCAGCGAGCCCGCGGCGCCGGCAGCGCCGAGCACGTCAACACCTCCGACGGGAACGCGATCGAGCTTCACGTTCACCCATCGCGTGCCCGGGTCCATCGTCTCCACCGGCGTCGAGGTGAGGCCGGAGGCGGAGGGGCTCACGAGGAAAAGCGTGAGGCCGTCCGGCGTGCGCGCGGGCACCAGCAGTACGTTGGCCACGTGGCTCCAGGCAAGGTAGCGCTTCAGGCCCGTGAGGGCCCAGCCGCCCGGCGTCTTGTCGGCGCGAGTGGCGACCGCCTCGGGATTCCAGTCGAGGTCGGCGTCGAGGAAGGCGACGGTGGCGCGCGCCTCGCCGGTGGCGATGGCCGGCAGCCAGCGCTTCTTCTGCGCCTCCGTGCCCGCCTCCGCGATGGCGGCCGCCGCCAGCGCCGTGGGCCAGAAGGGCCCGGGGCAGGCGGCGCGGCCGAGCTCGTCGAGCAGGATGGCCGTCTCCACCATGCCGAGACCGCTGCCGCCGTAGGCCTCGGGCAGGGCAAGGCCCAGCCAGCCGAGCTGCGCCATCTCCTTCCACATCGTCTCGCTCTCGCCGCGCGGATCGTCCCACGTCAGGCGCACGGCGGCGGGCTTGCAGTGCTCGTCGAGAAACGCCCGCGCCGAGTTCTTCAGCAGCGTCTGGTCGGAGGAAAATGAAAAGTCCACGGCGTCAGGCCTTGATCCGGTCTGCGCGCACTTCCTTGGGGAGTCCGAGCACGCGCTCGCCGATGATGTTCTTCTGAATCTCGGAAGAGCCAGAGTAGATGGTGCCCGCGCGCGCCCACAGGTACGCGGTGGCCCACGTGCCGGGCTCGCCCGACGAGGTGTCGATCTCCTCGAACTCCTCGCGCGCGGTCATGAGCTGCCCCCACGGCCCGAGGATCTCGAGCGCCGTCTCGTAGAACCGCTTCTCGAACTCCGTGTACGAGAGCTTGGTGATCGACGAGGCCGGTCCCGGGGACTCGCCCTTGTTCAGCGCCGACAGCACCCGCAGGCCGGCGTAGCGCTGCACCTCCAGCTCGGCGTAGAACTTGCCGAGCTTGGCGCGCACGGCGGCGTCCTCGATGAGCGGGCGGCCGTTGCGCTTCAGCGCCCTCGCGGCCTTCACGAGCTGGCTGAACGCGATCGCGTAGCGCGTGACGCGGCCGAGCGAGTTGCCGCCGCGCTCGAAGCCGAGCGTGGTCTGCGCGATCGCCCACCCTTCGCTCAGCGTGCCGATGAGGTCGCTCTTCTCCACGCGCGCGTTCGTCATGAACACTTCCGAGAAGAGCGAGTGGCCGGTGATCTGCTTGAGCGGCCGCACGTCCACGCCGGGCTGCCGCATGTTGATCAGGAAGCACGAGATACCCTTGTGCTTGGCGCTCTTGGGATCCGTGCGGGCGAGGAGCAGCCCCCAGTCCGCGATGGGGCCGCTGGAGGTCCAGATCTTCTGGCCGTTGACGGCGAAATGATCGCCCTGCTCCTCGGCGCGCGTCTTGAGGCTGGCGAGGTCGGAGCCGGCGTTGGGCTCGGAGTAGAGCTGGCACCAGATCTCTTCGGCGGTGAGGATCTTCTTGAGGTACCGCTGCTTCTGCGCCTCGGTGCCGTGCACGATGATGGTGGGCCCGATGAAGCCGACGCCGAGGCCGTTGGCGGCGGGCGGCGCTCCGATGCGCGCCATCTCGTCCTGCACGATGGCCTGCTGCATCGGCGTGCCGCCGCCGCCCCCGTACTCGCGCGGCCACAGGATGCCGATATACCCGGCGTCGTACAGCTTGCGATGCCACGCCTTGCGGTCCGCGAGCGTCTTGAGGTCGTCCTCCGGCACGTTGGCCTCGAGCCACTTCCTGGTCTTGCCCCGAAACGCCCGGTCTTCAGGCGAGTAGTTCAGATCCATGGCCGACCTCCACTGGGATGGACGTTTCTAACACGCGCCCCCCAGTGAATCAACGCCGCGCCCCCGACGGAGGCGACGCCAAGGTGGGGCGCCGCGCCGCGCGCGCCAGGGGAGGGGGGCGTGAAGGTGGTTCTCCGCTCTCTGCCTCGTCGCTGCGCCCCACC
>CAYQQT010000242.1:2700-4064 GCA_964419375.1 uncultured bacterium | reverse complement strand
TTACGCGGGTGGGGGGAGGCGGTAGATCGCGGTGTGCAGGATGTGCGCGACGGGGCGGGGCGACGCGTTCGGGCCGCGGGAGGCGACGATCACGAGGTCGACTTCGATGAACTCGCGGCCTTTCTTGTCGAAGAGCGACCGCACCTTGCCGAGGGTGGACAGCGTGTCGCCGACGCGTGCGGGGCCGAGGTGGCGGATGACGCTGCCGACGTGGATCCACGGGCCCATCTTCACGTTGCGGTCGATGGCGCGGTTGGCCTGGTCGAGATAGAAGCCCGGGTGCACCCAGCCGTCGGCTCCGCGATAGAGCGGCAGGGGATCGTCGACGCCGGCGAGGTGCTCGGCGGCGCGCGCCTCATCGTAGAGTGTCACCGGCGTGCCGAGCACGGACAGCGACTGCAGATGCTCGCGCGTGGCGGCGGGCCGCTCCACGGGCAGCGGGGCCCGCCCGTGGAGGTTGAGGTTCACGGGCGTGGGCCGTCCCGCGGGCACGGTGGCCGTCATGGTCGCGCACTCGGGGGTGGCGGCGGTGACGGCGGTCAGCGTCAGGCCCACGCCGTTGGCGTCGCGCGCGGTGACGGCGCCCGTGGTGGTCATCTCTTCGCCGTCGAGCACGGGCTTGAGGAAGCGCACGGTGGCGGTGCCGCGCTCGAGCCAGGCGGTGCCGAAGTCGCGGACCAGCGGGTGCGTCATGTAGCCGTACACGGTGACGCCGGGCACGAGGCCGCCACGAAAGCCGTACTGCTGCGCGACGGCGTCGTCGTGAATGGCGTTCTCACCGTGGACGGACGTGTTGCGCGCCTTGACGCGGTAGTCGGCGAGCGGCGTGGGCGGCATGGCGGCGAGTCTACCCGGGGGCCGCGGACCGCGTCAAACGCGCGTCTGCTATCATTCAGGTAATGAAAACCGGGCTCGTCGTCCTCATCGTGCTCGCCGTCGTCCTCGTCGGCATCTTCGCGTGGGGCATCAGCATCAACAACCAGCTCGTCGCGCTCGAGCAGAACGTCAACGCCTCGTGGGCGCAGGTGCAGAACGTCTACCAGCGCCGCGCCGACCTCATCCCCAACCTGGTGGAGACGGTCAAGGGCTTCGCCGCCCAGGAGCGGGAAGTCCTCGAAAGCGTGACGCGCGCACGGGCGAGCGCGAGCGGCGTGCAGCTGACGCCGGAGGCGCTGAACGATCCCAAGGCAATGGAGCGCTTCCAGGCCGCCCAGAGCCAGCTCAGCGGCGCCCTCAGTCGCCTCCTCGTCACCGTCGAGAAGTATCCCGAGCTCAAGTCCAACCAGAACTTCCTCGCCCTGCAGACCGAGCTCGCCGGCACCGAGAACCGGATCGCCGTGGAGCGGCGGCGCTTCAACGACACC